>CAADGB010000201.1 GCA_900696455.1 uncultured delta proteobacterium | reverse complement strand
GGTCGCCGCGTCGGGCGGCGGCCGGCGCGGCGCGGCGCGCGAGGTCCCCGGCTCGTGCTCGAGCCAGCCGGCGCGCGGCGACGGCCGGCAGGCCACCGTCGCCAGCGCCACGGCGATCGTCGCCAGACCGCGCGGCGTCCGGCCCCCGCGCCGCGCCCCGGCCGCGCCCGGCGCTCCCGGCGCGACCATCAGTCGAGCAGCGACCGCATCCGGTCGAGGATGCCCCCGGCCTTGCGGTCGTCCTTGCGGGGCACGACCTCGCCCAGGGCCCGCGCCAGCTCCTCGAACAGCTCGCGCTGGCGCGGCGTCAGCTCGCCGGGGGTGCGCACCACGACCTTGACCAACTGGTCGCCGCGCGGCGCGTTCTTGCCGGCGCTGCGCGGCACGCCGCGGCCGCGGATCCGGAAGACGCGGCCGGTCTGCGTGCCCTCGGGGATCCGCATCTTGACCGGGCCGTCGATGGTCGGCACCTCGAGCACGGCGCCGAGCGCCGCCTGCGGCATGGTCAGCGGCACGTCGCACAGGACGTCGTGGCCCTCGCGGCGGAAGAGCGGGTGGTCCTTGACCCGCACGATCACGTGGAGGTCGCCGGCGGGGGCGCCGCCCTGCCCGGGCTCGCCCTCGCCGCGCAGCATCTTGATCGCGCCCTCGCGGGTGGCGGGCGGGATCACGACCGAGAACTCGCGGCTCGGGCCGGCGGCGGCGCCGTCCCGCGCGGCCGGCACCACGCCGGGCACCGTGATGGTCCGGGTGCAGCCGAAGGCGGCCTCCTCGAAGGTCACCTCGAGGGTGTAGCGGAGGTCGCGGCCGCGCTGCTTCTTCTTGCGCCGGCGCAGGACGTCGCCGAGCACCTCCTCGACGGCGTCGACCACCGAGCCCACGCCGCCCCGGCCCTCGCCATCGGGCCCCCAGCGGTCGTAGCGGGCGCGGGTCTGGGCGTCGGACAGGACGGCGTAGGCCTCGTTGATCTCCTTGAAGGTCTCGGCGCCCCCCGGGTTGAGGTCGGGGTGGTACTTGCGCGCCAGCTCGCGGAAGGCGCGCTTGATCTCGGCGTCGTCGGCGTCCTTGCCCACGCCGAGCACCTCGTAGAAGTCGCGCCGCCGCCGCGCCATCACGCCCCACCCTCGCCGGCGTCGCCCGCCGACGCCGCGTACAGGATCTCGCCGATGCGCTGGGCCGAGACCTCGAGCCGGGCGATCGCCTGCTCGACGTCGGTCACGTCGCCGGCCTCGACCGAGCTCCGGCACTCGGCGACGTCGGCGGCGATGCTGTCGCGCTCCTCGGCCGGCAGCAGCTCGCCGAACTCGGCCAGCGCCCGCTCCGCCGAGTACAGGAGCGACTCGGCGCGGTTGCGGGCGTCGGCGAGCAGCCGGCGATCCATGTCGTCGACGGCCATGTCGACCGACTCCTGGACCAGGCGCTGGATGTCGGCCTCGGACAGGCCGCTGGTCGGCGTCACCGTCACCCGCTGCTCGCGGCTGGTGCCGAGATCGCGGGCGCTCACGGTGAGCAGGCCGTCGGCGTCGAGGTCGAAGGCGACCTCGATCTTGGGCACGCCGCGGGGGGCGGGCGGGATGCCGACCAGCTCGAACTGGGCCAGCGACTTGTTGTCGACCGCCATCTCGCGCTCGCCCTGGTACACCGCCACGTTGACGAAGGCCTGGTTGTCGGCTGCGGTCGAGAAGATCTCGGTGGCGCGGCAGGGCACGGTGGTGTTGCGCGGGATGAGGCGGGTGAAGACGCCGCCGGCGGTCTCGACGCCCAGCGACAGCGGCGTGACGTCGAGCAGCAGCACCTCCTCGACCTCGCCGGTGAGGACGCCGGCCTGGATCGCGGCGCCCACCGCCACCACCTCGTCGGGGTTGACGGTGCGGCTGGCCTCCTTGTCGAACAGCTCGGCGACCAGGCGCTGCACCCGCGGCATCCGGGTCTGGCCGCCGACCAGGATGACGGCGTCGATGGCCTCGACCGACAGCCCGGCGTCGTCGAGGGCGCGCCGGCACGGACCGAGCGTGCGCTGCACGAAGCCCTCGACGAGCTGCTCGAGCTCGTGGCGGCTCATCTGGGCCTCGAGGTGCCGCGGCCCCTCGGCGGTCGCCGCCAGGAACGGCAGGTTGATCTGCGTCGACAGCGTGCTCGACAGCTCGATCTTGGCCTTCTCCGCCGCCTCCTTGAGCCGCTGCAGCGCCAGGCGGTCACCGCGCAGGTCGTGGCCGCCGTTGTCGGCGGCGAAGCGCTCGATCAGCCAGTCGACCACCGCGTTGTCGAAGTCCTCGCCGCCGAGGAAGGTGTCACCGGCGGTGGAGCGGACGCGGAAGACGCCGCCGTCGAGCTCGAGGATCGAGACGTCGAACGTGCCGCCGCCGAGGTCGTAGACCGCGACCCGCTGGGCGCCGGGCAGGTCCTTGCCGTAGGCCAGGGCCGCCGCCGTCGGCTCGTTGATGATGCGGAGGACGTCGAGCCCGGCGATGCGGCCGGCGTCCTTGGTGGCCTGGCGCTGGGCGTCGTCGAAGTACGCCGGGACCGTGATCACCGCCTCGCCGACGTCCTCGGCCAGCCAGTCCTCGGCGGTCTGCTTCATCTTGGCCAGGACCATCGCCGAGATCTCGGGCGGCGAGTAGGTGCGGCCGCGGACCAGGACGTGGGCGTCGCCGTTGGCGGCCGCCACCACCTCGTAGGGGCTGGTCAGGACCTGGCGCTGGACCTCGAGGTCCTCGAACTTGCGCCCCATCAGCCGCTTGACCGCGTAGATCGTGTTCTCGGCGTTGGTCACCGCCTGCCGCCGCGCCACCTGGCCGACCAGGCGCTCGCCGGAGGCCGCGAAGCCGACCACCGACGGCGTGGTGCGCGCGCCCTCGCTGTTGGCGATGACCACCGGGGTGTCGCCGTCCATGACCGCGACGCACGAGTTGGTCGTGCCCAGGTCGATGCCGACGACGCGTGCCATCAGCCCTCGTCACCGCCCGGACCGGCGGGCGCTGGCGCCGCGGCCTCGCCGCCGCCCTCGGCCCCACCGCCGCCGGCCGGCGCCGCCGTGGTCCGCGCCCGGGCGACGATGACCAGCGACGGCCGCAGCAGCTTGTCGCCCAGCCGGTAGCCGCGCTGGAGCACGGTCACCACGGTCCCCGGCGGCGCGTCGCTCTCCTCCTGGCCGATCGCCTCGTGGACGTTGGGATCGAAGGGCTGGCCCTCGGCCTCGACCGCGGTGACGTCGGTGCGCTCGAAGGCGTGGGTGAACTGGCGCAGCACCAGGCGGACACCCTCGAGGATGGCGGCGGCGTCGGCGTCGGCCGAGTGCGCCACCGCGCGCTCGAGGTTGTCGACGACCGGCAGCATCTCCTTGAGCACGCGGGTGCGGGCGTCGTGGCGGGCGTCGTCGAGATCGCGCTTGCTGCGCTTGCGGAAGTTCTCGAGGTCGGCGGCGCCGCGGACGACCTTGTCCCACAGCTCCTTCTTCTCCTGGGTCAGCCGGGCGACGTCGGCCTCGAGGGCGGCGATGCGGGCGGCCGGGGACTCCGAGGCGTCGACCTCGATCATCAGGCCGTCGGTGGCGCCGTCGGGGGCCGCCGCGGGATCGGCGGCGGCGCCAGCCTGCGGGACGTCGGCGCCGGTCGCGGCGCCGGCGCTGGCCTCGGCGTGGGGGTCGGGGGTGTCGGCGTCTTGGCTCATGACCGCCGCACCATATCTCACTCCGGCTCGCGCAGCATGTGGCCGAGCAGATCCGCGGTGAAGTCGACGACGCTCATGACCTTGCCGTAGTTCATGCGCATCGGCCCGATCACGGCGATGGCCCCGAACGGCCGCTCGTCGGGGCCGTAGGGCACCGCCACCACCGACGACTCGGACAGCGCGGCGTGGGAGGTCTCGGCGCCGAGGAAGACCTGGATGCCGTCGGCGGTCTTGGTCCGATCGAGGAGCTGGATGAGCAGCGCTCGGTCCTCGAGCGCGCGCAGGAGCTCGCGCATGCGATCGAGGCGGGCCCGGTCGCCGGCGGTCTCGGGATCCACCAGGTTGGCCTGGCCCGAGATCACGACGTCCGCCGGCCGGCTGGGCTCGGCGGGGAAGAGCTGCTGGCCCAGGCGCAGGGCGGTGGCGACCAGCTCGTCGTAGCGGTGCTTCTCGTCGCCGAGCTCGCGCTGGACCCGGGCGCGCACCTCGTCGAGGGAGAGCCCCGACAGCATCCCGTTCAGGTAGGCGTGGACGCGCTCGAGGCGGGCGACGTCGATGGGGCCGGGCGCGGTGATCACCCGGTTCTCGATGCGGCCGTCGACGGTGACCAGGACCGCCAGCAGCTTGCCGTCGCGCATGGGCACGAACTCGACGTGGCCGAAGCGCGCCTGGCCGGGATCGGGGGCGACGATGACCGCGGCGTGCTGGGTGATCTCCGACAGGAGTCGCGACGCCTGCTGTACGACCTCGTCGGGCGACGGCGCGGTGAGGCGGGCGCGGATCTCGTCCTTCTCGCGCGGGCTGAGCCCGCGGACCTTGAGCAGCGACTGGATGAAGAAGCGGAGGCCGCTCTCGGTGGGGACGCGGCCGGCCGAGGTGTGACGCTGCTCGAGCAGCCCCATCTCCTCGAGGTCGCTCATGACGTTGCGCACCGTCGCCGGCGACAGGCCGATGTCGTGGCGGCGGGTGACCGTGCGCGAGCCGACGGCGTCGCCGCTGTGCAGGTACTCGCTGACGACAGCCTGGAGGATCTTCTTGGCACGGCGGCTGAGCTCGGGGGCGCTCATGGAGGGGGACCTGCTGGGGGACCGGGGGACGGGGGACCGGAGCGCGGGGCGCCGGCCCTCATAGATACTACGCGGGCGGCGACCTGGTCGGCGAACAGGAACCCGCGCAGGGTGGGCAGGATCCGCTCCCCGTCGCCGCTGACCTCCCCCAGCCCGGTCGACACCAGCCAGCCGGCGACCGCGCCCAGGGCGGCGACCGGCGCGCCGGCGCGGGTCCGCATGGCCAGCCACAGGGCGTCGGTCTCCACCTCGTGGGGGGTCAGCGGCGTGCGCTCGGCGACCCGGGCCGGCCCGGCGTCCAGGTAGGCGCGCAGGCGGCGGGTGTTGACCTGGCGGACCGCGCCGCCGCCGGGCTCGCGCACGAACGAGGCCGCGCCGACGCCGAGACCGAGGTACTCGGCGCCCTGCCAGTACAGGCTGTTGTGGATCGCGCGCCGCCCCGGGCGGGCGTAGGACGACACCTCGTAGTGCTCGAAGCCGGCGGCGGTCAGGGCGTGGTGGGTCGCCTGGTACAGCCCGGCCAGCGTGTCCTCGGGCAGGACCGGCAGGGCGCCGGCGCGCGCCCGCTTGCCGAACAGGGTCGCGGGCTCGATCGTCAGCTCGTACACCGACAGGTGGTCGACGCCGCTGGCGACGGCGGCCGCCACCGACGGCGGCGCCTGGTCGGGCGTGCGCGCCACGCCGGGGGCGCCCAGGATGAGATCGGCCGAGAGCACCGCGAAGCCGGCGGCGCGAGCGGCCGCGATCGCGGCCGGGCCGTCGCCCAGCTCGTGATCGCGACCCAGGGCGGTCAGGTCGGCCGCCTCCCACGACTGCACGCCGATCGACAGCCGGCCGACGCCGGCGGCGCGCCACGCCGCCATGCGCGGCGCGGTGCAGTCCGCCGGGTTGGCCTCGACGGTGATCTCGAGCGTGGCCGGGTCGGCCGACCACCGCGCGGCCACCCGCGCGACGAGCTCGGCCACGCACGTCGGGTCCCACAGGGACGGCGTGCCGCCACCGAGGTAGATCGAGCGGAGGCGGCGGCCGACCAGCCCCGGCCCGCGCGCGGCGAGCTCGCCGAGCACGGCCTCGAGGTAGGCGCGGTGCGGCGGCTCGTGGCGCGCCACCAGCACCGGGAAGTCGCAGTAGGGGCACAGCGCGCGGCACCACGGGAAGTGGACGTACACGCCGAGCTCGCCAGGTGGGCTACCCTCCGCCACGTGTCCACTTCAGCACGGATGATCTACCTCGACAACGCGGCGTCGACGCCGGTGGCCGAGGAGGTCCTGGCCCTGGTCGCCCGGGTGGCCCGCGAGGACTTCGCCAACCCGTCGGCGTCGCACCCGGCGGGCGCCGCCGCCCGGCGCCGCATCGCCACCGCCCGCGACCAGCTCCTGGCCGCCCTCGGCGATCCGGGCGGGGCCGCGGGCGAGGTCGTGTGGACCTCGGGCGGCACCGAGAGCAACGCCCTCGGCGTCATGGGCGCCGCCCGCGCCGCCGGCCCCGGCGCGGTCGTGGTGTCGGCGCTCGAGCACCCGGCGGTGGCGAGCTCGGCGGCGCACCTGGGGGCGGCGTGGCCGGTGCGGGTCGCGCCGGTCACCGCCGCCGGCGTGATCGAGCCCGCCGCCCTGGCCGAGCTCGTCGACGACACGACGCGGGTGGTCGCGGTGATGCTGGTGTCCAACGAGCTGGGCTCGATCCAGCCGGTGGCCGAGCTGGCGCGCGCGGCGCGGGCGCGGGCGCCGGGCGTCCACGTCCACTGCGACGCCACCCAGGCCCTGGGCAAGCTCGCGATCGACGTCGCCGCCCTCGGCGTCGACAGCCTCGGCGTGGCCGGCCACAAGCTGCACGGGCCCAAGGGCACCGGCGCGCTGTGGCTGCGGCGCGGCGTCACCGTCGCCCCGCTGTGGGGCGGCGGCGGCCAGCAGGGCGGGCTGCGCCACGGCACCCAGGACGCGCCCGGCGCCGCCGGGCTCGGGCTCGCCGCCGCGCGCGCGGTCGCC
>CAADGB010000200.1 GCA_900696455.1 uncultured delta proteobacterium | reverse complement strand
GTTCGCGAGCGACGCCGCCGAGGCCGCGGGCAAGGGCGTCCTGGGCGTGGTGCGCCCGGGCGGCAAGGGCGCGGGCGTCGTCGTGGTGCGGCGCTCCGGCGATCTGATCGGGCGGAAGCTGTCGCTGATCGTCGCCGAGGCCGGCGGGCGCGGCAAGGTCATCGTCGACCGGATCGTGCTCCGGTGAGCGGGCCGGTGGAGGTGGGCCGACGCGCGGCGCGGGCGCGCGCCGTCGCCGTCGGGGTCGTCGTCGCAGTCGTGGTCCTCGTCCTCGGAGCGACCGGCCTCCCGGGCCCGGCGCACGCCGACCGGCGCGAGGCGTCGCTGCACGCCCACCTGCTCGGCGGGCTGGCGACGAGCGCGGACGCCGCGGCGTCATCGAGCGCGTCGACGCCGCTGGGCGGCCTCGCCGTGCGCGCCAGCTACGCCACGACCAACGCCTTCCAGTACGACGCGGCGCTGTCGCTGCTGGCGACCGGCGGCGCCGGCTTCCCCGAGGCGACCTTCGCGCCGCCCGGGCGGCCGCCCGTGACCGGGGCCTACACCGTGGCGCAGCAGCTCGCGCGCCTCGACGGGGGCGTGACGGTCCGGCCGGGCGTGGTCTGGATCCCGACGGTGCGCCTGGCCGTCGGCGTGCAAGCGCGCCGCGCCGGCGGGCCGGTGGTGACGAGCGGCGGCATGGAGATCACGGGCCGTGACCGCACCGGTCGCGGCGCCGACCTCGGCGTGGACGCGGTCGGCGTCGCCACCGTCGGCCTCGATCACCGCGTCAACCGGCGGCTCCTCGTCGGCGTCGCTGCCGGCGCCAGCTACGCGGTGCCGCTCGGCGGCGAGGCGTTCCGGACGCTCGAGCTGACCGTGCACGTGAGCCGCTACTGGTACCCTCGGTGATCCGTGCCGGCGGCTCGTCCAGCTCTCGTGCCGCGCCGCCAGTGGACGAGGTCGGGGCTCGTCCAGGAGCTGCAGCGCCTGCACGGCCGCGGCGTGCGCATCACCAGCGAGGCGCTGCTCGCCGCGGGTGAGGCCAAGATCCTCGGCGCCATCGCGCGCCACCTCGGCTCGATCGAGCGCGCGCGCGCGCTGGCGCAGGTCGAGCTGGTCGTGCATCGCTCGGCGACGACCGAGCGCTGGAGCGCCGCCCGCGTGCTCGCCGAGATCCGCGATCGGGACCGGGCCGGCGCGTCGCTGGCCGCGTCGCGGGTGCCGCGCAAGCTGCGGGACGCGGCCATCGGCTGGTGCGGGAGCTGGAGGAAGGCGATCGAGGCGGCCGGCCTCGACTACGCCGCCACCCGGGTCAAGCCGATGACGCGCCCGCCGCACCGCGTGCTGCGCGAGCTGCGGCTGCTGGCCGCCGCGCACCCCGAGCTGACCCGCGACGCCCTCCGCCATCACCCGGTCGGCGTCGCGGCCATCCGCCGCTACGGGCGCCTCGACGCGGCGCTCGCGATCGCCGGGGTCGCCGACTGGCCGCGGCGGCGCCGGGCCCCGGCCGCGCCGCGCGGGCCGGAGGGCGACCCGCGTCCGCGTCGGGACCGACCGCCGAGCTCGCTGTCGCGCGCCTCGACCGAGGGCGCCCTGCGGGTCTGGGTCGCGCGCGGCCGCCCGATCGACGCCAAGGTGCTGCGCCGCGAGTACCTCGAGCTGTGGAACGGCATCCTCCGCCACCTCGGCGGCATCAACGGCGCGCGCGCGTTCCTCTGCCTGCCGGTCGAGCGGGCGCGCTGGACGCGCGGCCGGCTCGCCGCCGAGCTGCGCTCGCGCCACGAGGACGGGCAGTCGCTGGCGCCGGAGGTCGTGCGGCGCGAGGCGCCGGCGCTGTACCGCGCGGCCGTCCGCCTCGGCGGCAGCATGACCCGCGCCGTGACCGAGCTGGTCCGCACCGCCGAGGACGTGCCCATCCACCACGCGGCCCGCGTGCTCGCGCTCATCCGGGCCCGCGCCCGCGACGGCAGGAGCCTGGAGGCGCGGGACGTGCCGTCGCGGCTGCGCGGCGCGGCCCGCCGCTACTTCCGGTCGTGGCCGCGCGCCCTGGCGGCGGCCGGCCTCGTCGTCGAGGACGTGGTCGCGCGCCGGCGCTGGACCGACGCCGAGCTGGTCCAGGCCCTGCGCGAGCTGGCGCGCCGGCGACCGGAGCTGACGCGCAGCGAGCTGCACCGGTCGCGCGTGGGCGCGACGGCGGCCAAGCGCTTCGGCTCGCTGGCCGCGGCGCTCGACCAGGCCCGGCTCACGAGCTGGCCGCGCGCCGTGCGTCGGCCGCTGCCCACGCGCGACGAGGTCCGTGGCCTGCTCCGGCTCCGGGCGGCGCGCGGCGACCTCCTCACGATCTCCGCGACCCGCCGCGACGAGCCGCGCGTGGTCAAGGCGGCGCTGGCGCACTTCGGCACCTGGCGCGCCGCGCTGGCAGACGCTGGCGTGGGGGCGAGCGACCCCGCAGCCTGAGGCGCGGATCGATCGCGCGAGGTTGCACTTCGGGGAGGTGCGCGCGACCGCCACCGTAAGCTGAGCGAGATGGCGAGGACGACGCGAGCGAACCGATCTGCGGCCCGGGCCGCGCCCCGATCCGCGCAAGGACCGCGCGGCACCAACGCGCTCACCGGCTCGTCGCGCTACCGCGCGGCGGCGCCGGCGCGCATCACCCACCTGCGCGTCCGCGGCAGCGGTCGGCACGTGGAGCTTCCGGCCGTGGCCAGCTACACGCTCGGCCGCGCGCCGGCGCCCCGCGATCCGAAGGCCCCGCGCGCCGACGTGCTCCTGCCCAGCCCGCGCAAGGGCATGTCGCTCGTCCACGCGCACCTCGAGTGGCGCCAGGACCTGCTCTGGTGCAAGGACGCCGGCTCGACCAACGGCACCCACGCCGATCACGAGGTGCGCCACGACTGGTTCACCGTCAAGAGCGGCATGCGCCTCGACCTGGGCGAGACCTCGGTCATCGCCATGGACTGGCGCCTCGCCGAGCTGGTCGAGCCCCTGGCCTGGTGCCTCGGGCTCGCGGCCCACGACCGCATCGACCGCGCCCTCACGCTGCTGCAGAAGGAGGGGCCGCTCCTGCTCGTCGGCCCGCGCGACGGCGACCAGGAGTGGCTGGCTCGCCGGATCCACGCCGCGTCGCCCCGGCGCGAGCAGCCGTTCGTGGCGTTCACCTCGCGCCTGGGCAAGGACGCCGCGGCCGAGGTGACGCGGGCCGGCTTCGGCACCGTGTTCGTCGACCTCGCGCGCGTCGGCAAGGTCACCGCGCGCTTCGCCGGCGCGCTGTTCGCGGGCGACGGCACCCAGCTCGCGCGCCGGCCGATCGTCGCCGCCCCCGACCACGACACCAGCCACCGCGCCTTCTCCCAGCTCGGCCAGGGCCACGCGGTCGAGCTGCCGAGCCTGGCGCTGCGCCAGGCCGAGCTCGTCCCCATGCTCGACCGGCTGATGAAGGACGCCGGCTCGCCGGCGCGCGTGCGCGACCTGGGCGAGCCGTGGGCGTCGCGCCTCGCCGACCATCGCTTCGCCAGTCTGGCCGAGCTGCGGGAGGCCGCCGAGCGCGTCCGGGCGTGGCTCGAGACCCGCAACCTGAGCGAGAGCGCGCGCCGCGTCGGCACCAGCCGCCAGGCGTTCACCAAGTACCTCGAGCGGCTGTTCGGTCGCGACGGCATCGCCAGCGCCGACGATCGCGCCCCGCGAGGCGGCGGCGGCCGTCGCACGCCGGCCGGCGGCGGCGATGGCGGCGACAGCGGCGACAGCGGCGACAGCGGCGGAGACAGCGGCGGCGGCAGCGGCGACGGCGGCGACAGCGGCGGCGACGCCGGCGACGACGCCGGGAACGGCGGCGACAGCGCCGGGAACACCGGAGACGACGCCGGGAGCAACGACCGAGGGGGACGCTCATGATCACGCACGCGTCGAGCATCACGACCGAGGACCTGCACCCGTACAGCGACCTGGGCGAGATGGCTCGCACGCTGGCCTACGCCGAGCTCCGCGCGGTCATGGTGGCCCGCGTGGGCGACCGACGGCGCGCGCCGGCCGACCTCGTCCGCACCGCGATCGACGTCGTGCTCGGCCCCGGCAAGCCCGCGTGGCACTGGACACCTCGCTCGTTCGGCGCGCACCTCCGCGAGGTGATCCGCGCCGAGACCGGGCTCGCCGTCCTCTTGTCGTCGCTCGACGCGGCGATCCTGGCGCGCGAGCACGGCGAGCCGCCGCCCCCCGCCCTGGACACCCGCGCCCTCGACGCCACGTTCCACCTGGCCGGCGAGCTGGCCGGCAAGCTGCGCGTCCTCGACCCGCGCGGCGCGGCCGTCGTCGCCGCGCTGACCGATCACGCCCGCGATCGAGCCGCGCGGTCGCTCGACGACACCCTCGACGGCCCGTCGCCTGAACCCAACTGACCCTGGACGTCATGGATCACGACCCCGACCCGACCGCCGCCGACACCGCCCTCGATCGGCTCGGTCACGACGAGCTGGCCCTGGCGCTCCGCCGCCTCTACGCGCAGCTCGGCGAGACCCCGCTCGCCGCCAGCGCGCTCCTCGCCTCGACCACCGACGAGCTCCGGCTACGCGTCCGCCTCGTCCGCCGCCGGCTGGTACGCCGCGCGTCCCCGGCGCCCACGCCCGGCGAGCCGCCCGGCCCCGCGGGCACGGGCACGGGCACCGGCACCGGCGCCGACCTCGCGCCCACGCCCGATCGCGGCGGCGCGCACCCGGCCTCCGGCCGCGCCACGGTACCGCGCCGGCGCATCCTCCTCCTGCTCACCACCGACCCCGTCCTCGTCGACCGCGCCCGCGACGCCGGCCGCCCCCGCGCCATCGTCGTCGTGCCCGCCGACTCCCCCGCCGGCCTGCGCATCCTGATCGCCAGCGTCACCCCGGCGCTGGTCGTCCTCGACACCCGCGGCCCCACCATCGACGCCTCGCTCGCGCACGACCTCTTCCGCCGACGCCTGCTCGTACGCCGCGGCACCTGCGCCGACTCCTGCCTCGCCGCCATGGCCGACCTGCCGTAACGCCCGTGCTCCCATGCCCACTGCCAGATCATCGATCGGCCGTCGCGAGATGCGAAGGCCGTGCGCCGCCGCGGGCCGATGCCCGTCAGCCGGCGCCGGCGCCGGCGAGCGCGGCCAGGGTGGCCTCGCGGTCGGGGGGCAGCGGCGCGACGATCGTGAGGGGGCCGCGGGCGGTGGGCAGGGTGAGCTGCTCGGCGTGGAGGAAGAAGCCGACCAGCGTCGGTAGCGGCTGGCCGCCGTAGAGGGTGTCGCCGGCGATGGGCGCGCCGCAGGTGGCGAGGTGGACGCGGACCTGGTGCATGCGGCCGGTGGTGGCGACGCAGCGGACCAGGCAGCGTTCGCCGAGCTCGCGCACGAGCTGCCAGCGGGTGTGGGCGGCGAGGCCGTCGGTGTGATCGACGACGACCTGCTTGCCGCGCTGGGCCAGCGGCGCCTCGCACTCGCGCGAGACCGGGGCGGCGTCGACCAGGGCCAGGTAGGTCTTGTCGACGCGGCCCTCGCCGAAGGCCGCGCGCAGGGCCAGCCAGGCGGCGCGGGTGCGGGCGGCGGCGAGCACACCCGAGGTGCCGCCGTCGAGGCGGTGGACCAGGCCGCCGTCGCGGGGATCGTCGGCGACGGTGGCGCACTCGGGGTGGAGGGCGACGACGCCGCTGGCCGCGGTGCCCAGCTCGCCGGCGCGCAGCGGCTGCGAGGGCATCCCCGGCGGCTTGGCGACGACCACCAGCTCGTCGTCGACGTGGAGCACGGTCAGGCGCGCGGCGGCGTCGGGATCGGGCTGGACCCGCAGGTCGTCGCGCGACGCCGGCGCGCGCGCCAGCTCGACCACCGCGCCGGCGGCGACCCGGTCACCCTTGCGGGCGAGACGGCCGTCGATCCGCACGCCGCCGGCCTCGATCAGCTCGACCACGCGCCGGCGGCTGGAGCCCGGGAAGCGCGCGGCGATGACGCGGTCGACCCGGTCGACCTCGCCGGCGTCGACGGTGAAGTGGGGTGGCGCCGCGTCGGCCACGCTACACCGCCCGCAGGAGCAGGGCCGGCGCGGTCGCGCCCGGCGCGAGCTCGCCGAGCGCGGCGTCGAGCTCGACCAGGGCGTCGACGCCGACCAGCGACGTCAGCATGTGCGAGCCCTGGCGCGCGTGCGGGGTCGCGATCAGGCGCTCGCCGTCGCGGTGGAGCCGCGCGCGCAGGTAGTGGGTGCGGCCGGGCGGCTTGCGGAAGCCGTCGGGCAAGACCACCGGCGCCCGCGGCCGGTCGACCTCGCGGGCGCCCAGCATGGTGGCGATCGCGGGCCGGACGAACAGCTCGAACGCGAGCAGCGACGACACCGGGTTGCCGGGCAGGGCGAACACGGCGACGTCGCCGGCCTTGCCCGCGGCCAGCGGCTTGCCCGGCTTCATCGCCACCTTCCAGAACGCGAGGTCGACGCCGGCGGCGGCGAGCACGGCCCGCACGTGATCGTGATCGCCCGCCGACACCCCGCCGGTGGTCACCACCACGTCGCAGGCCAGCGCGCGCTCGACCAGCGCGCGCACGGCCTCGGGGCGATCGCGGGCGATGCCGAGGTAGCGGGGCACGCCGCCGGCCTCCGCGATCTGCACCGCGAGCGCGTGCGCCGACGAGTCGACGACCTGGCCGGGCCCGGGCGGGGTCGCGACGTCGACCAGCTCGTCGCCGGTCGCGATGATCGCCACCACCGGGCGGCGCACCACCGCCAGGCGGCCGAGGCCGAGGCCGGCGGCCAGCGCGATCTCGCCCCAGCCCAGGCGCTGGCCGGCGGCGAGCGCGCGCTCGCCCGGCGCGATGTCCTCGCCGGCCCGGCGCACGTGGGCGCCCGGCCGCGCCGCCGGCAGCGTCACCGTGGCGCCACCGTCGTCGGCGTCCTCGAACATGACGACGGCGTCGGCCCCGGGCGGCATGGGCGCGCCGGTCATGATGCGGGCGGCGGCGCCCGCCGGCAGCGGCGCCGGCAGGTGGCCGGCGGCGCCATGCGCGACCACCGGCAAGCTCGCCGGCAGATCGGCGGCGCGGGCGGCGAAGCCGTCCATGGCCGAGTTGTCGAAGCCGGGCAGGGCGCGGGACGCGAGCACGTCGGCGGCGAGGACGCGCCCGGCCGCGTCGTCGAGGTCGACCTCCTCGGCCGGCAGGCGGTGGACGAGCGCGCGGGTGCGCGCGGCGGCGTCGGCGACGGACAGCACGGCCAGACCATACCCTCGATTTCGCTCGGAAACCGCACGGGCCCGGCGGCACGACGCCGCAGCCGTCGGGGCCGGCGCCGCCGCGTCATGACCCGGTCGCCGGTCCGAGGACGAAGGAACGCGCTGGTCAGGTAGGCGCCGCCGTGTAGGATCGTCATCATGGCCCCGTGGCGGACCCTCGGCATGAGCGTGATGGCGCTCGGCTTCGTGGTCGCCATCGGCGCGGTCGTGGTGTCGGGCTGGGTGGTCTTGCCGCCGCTGCTGGCCGCGACCCTGGTGCTGACCGGCGCCGCGCTGTCGGTCGACTACTTCGGCTTTCGTCGGCGCACCACCGACTGGACCGGGACCCGACGGCCGGGCGCCGCGGTGTCGGCCCACCTGCACGCGCTCGAGGCTCGCTTCGCCCGCGATCGCCGGCGCGGCAGCGTCCACGCCGCGGCCTCGGCCCGCCAGCTCCTGCTGGCGCTGGCCGAGCTCGATCGGCTGCGCCACGCCGGCGCCGTCCTCGACTGCCTGGCCGCCGAGTCGGTCAGCCGCTTCCGTCACGATCCGTGCGGCGACGCCTTGCGCGCGCTCGCGCTGTCGGAGCTCGGCCGCCCGGCCGAGGCCGCCCGCCTCGATCGCGCGCTGCCCGCCGACGCCGGTCGCGCGCCGGTGGTGGCCTGGGCGCGCGCGCGCATGGCCGAGCGCCGCGGCGCGATCGCCGAGGCGCTGGCGGCGCTCGACCAGGCCGAGCCCCGGCCCGGCTCCGGCGTCGCCCACGATCTCGACGCGCTGCGCGCGCGGCTGAGCCTGCGCGCCGGCAAGGCCGACGAGGCCGAGCGGGTGCTGCGCGGGCTGGCCGGCGCCGGCGGCCGGCCCTGGGTCGAGCGCCTCGCCGACGACGAGCCGGTCGCGCTGGCGCTGCTGGCGCGGCGCGCCCTCGGGCTCGACGGCGCCTACCGCTGATCCGCGGCGGCGATTCCTGGCTATACTCGCCGCCATGTCCGTCTCGAGCTCCGCCGCGGGGTCGCCCGCTCGTCCGTGGTCGGCCGCGATCGCCGCCGTCGTGATCGTCGCCTGCTGTCCACCCGGCCCCGGCACCGCCACCACGCCGTCACCGCCGACCGGGGGCGACGTCGCCGCGGCGCCGGCCGACCTGCGCCACCCCGATGAGACCCACTTCGGCCCGATCACGCAGCTCACCTTCGGCGGCGAGAACGCGGAGGCCTACTGGGCCTTCGGCGGCGACCGCCTGATCTTCCAGACCACGCGCCCCGGCGTGCCCTGCGACCAGATCATGGTCATGGACGCGGCGCGGGCCAGCGATCCCACGATGGTCTCGACGGGCAAGGGCCGCACCACCTGCGCCTACTTCTTCCCCGGCGACGAGGAGATCCTCTACGCGTCGACCCACCACGTCGACGACGCCTGCCCGGCGCCGCCCGATCGCAGCCAGGGCTACGTGTGGGCCCTCTACGACTTCGACATCTACAAGGCGAAGGCCGACGGCTCCGACCCGGTCAAGCTCTTCGGCAAGCCCGGCACCTACGACGCCGAGGCCACGGTGTGCGCCAAGGACGGCAGCGTGATCTTCACCTCCGACATGGACGGCGACCTCGAGCTGTACCGGATGGACAAGGACGGCGGCAACGTCGTGCGCCTGACCCGCACCCCCGGCTACGACGGCGGCGCGTTCTTCAGCCAGGACTGCTCCAAGATCGTGTGGCGGGCGTCGCGGCCCACCGGCGACGCGCTCGCCGACTACCAGCGCCTCCTCGCGCAGCACCTGGTGCGCCCCGGCAAGCTCGAGATCTGGATCGCCGACGCCGACGGCTCCAACGCCCGCCAGATCACGTACCTCGACGCGGCCTCGTTCGCGCCCTACTTCCACCCGTCGGGCAACCGGGTGCTGTTCTCGACCAACCACGGCGATCCCACCGGCCGCGAGTTCGACATCTGGGCGGTCGACGTCGACGGCTCCAACCTCGAGCGCATCACCCACACCCCGGGCTTCGACGGCTTCCCGATGTTCTCTCCCGACGGCACGCGCCTGGTGTTCGCCTCCAACCGCAACTCGCCGCCGCCGGCGCCGGGCAGCCACAACAGCGACACCAACGTCTTCGTCACCGACTGGATCGAGCGCCCGCCGCGCGAGGTCGAGCCCACGGCGGCGGACCGGATCCTCCGCGCCATCGACTACCTCGCCGCCGACGAGCGCGAGGGGCGCGGCGTCGGCAGCCAGGGCCTGGCCGACGCCGCGGCCTGGGTCGAGGCCGAGCTGCGCGCCGCCGGCGTCGAGCCCGGCCTGGGCGACGGCAGCTTCCGCCAGCCGTTCGAGGTCACGCCCGCGCTCGCGCGAGGGCCGGCGACCCGCCTCGCGATCGGCGGCGTCGCCGTCGACGGCGGCACCTTCGCGCCGTCGTTCGTGTCGCAGTCGGCGAAGGTCGCGGGCAAGACCGTCGCCGCCGGCTGGGGCATCGTCGACAAGAAGCTCAAGCGCGACGACTACAAGGGCAAGGCGGTGAAGGGCAAGGTCGTGGTGGTCCGCCGCTTCGCCCCCAAGGACGCCAAGGCCCGCGAGCGCGAGCTGGGCGACCTCAACTACAAGGCCGGCCTCGCCCGCAAGGCCGGCGCCGTCGGCATGATCGTCGTCGACGTCCCCGAGGACGGCAAGCCGGAGACGCCGCTGCCCACGCTGCGGCCGCGCGACGGCGCCGACGCCGGCCTGCCGATCGTCGTGGTGACGCGCGCGGTCGGCGAGCCGCTCCTGACCGGGAGCCACGCCGTCGAGCTCGAGGTCGAGCTGGTCCCGGTCAAGACCCGGACCGAGAACGTGGTCGGGGTGATCCGCGCGGGCGGCGGCGGCGGCGGGGACGGGGTCGTGGTCATCGGTGCCCACCTCGATCACCTGGGCCACGGCGGGCCGGGCACCGGGTCGCTGGGCGGCGAGCCCGGGATCCACAACGGCGCCGACGACAACGCCTCGGGCGTGGCGGCGCTGCTCGAGGCGGCGCGCACCCTGAGCGCGCGGCGGGCCGAGCTGGCCCGCGACGTCTACCTGGTGGCGTTCTCGGCCGAGGAGCTCGGGCTGCTCGGCGCCAACCACTTCGTCGCCCACGCGCCCTACCAGGGGCCGGCGGTCGCCATGCTCAACCTCGACATGGTCGGGCGCATGCGCGAGAACCTGGTGCAGGTGCTGGGCGCCGAGTCGGCCGAGGAGTGGGCGCAGGTGATCGAGCCCCGGTGCAAGCAGGCGCGGATCAACTGCCACCTCGCCGGCTCGGGCTACGGCCCGAGCGACCACATGGCCTTCTACATGGGCGGGGCGCCGGTCGTGCACTTCTTCACCGGCGGCCACCTCGACTACCACCGCGTCACCGACGACACCCACACCGTCAACGCCGCCGGCGCCGCCCGCATCGCCGCGCTCGTCGCCGACACGGCGCAGGCGCTGGCGACGGCGCCGCGGCTCACCTACAAGAAGGTGCCGCCGCCGCCGCGGATGGGCGACCTGCCGATGCGGGGCGCCGCGCTCGGGACGATCCCGGCCTACGGCGACGACGGCCGCGTCCCAGGCGTGCTCCTGTCCGACGTCGTTCCCGGCGGCGCGGCGGCGGCGGCCGGCCTCAAGGCCGGCGATCGCATCGTCAAGATCGGCGTCACCGACGTCCGCAGCGTGCAGGATCTGATGCTGGTGCTGGGCGAGGCCGTGCCTGGCCAGGAGGCCGTCATCGTCTACCTGCGCGACGGCGCGAAGGCCACGGTCAAGGCCACCTTCGGCGCGCCGCGCGCCCGCCATTGAGGCGAGCGAAGCCAGCCGAGTTCTTCTGACTCGGGTCGGCACCGGCGTCCTCGCCGGGACCGACCGATCGACCCGCGCGTGTGATTCCGTCACACGCTCCGAGCCGAGGCGCAGCCGAGGCGATCTGCTCCGACTCAGGTCGGCACCGGCGCCCTCGCCGGGACCGACCGATCGACCCGCGCGTGTGATTCCTTCACACGCTCTGCGCGCGCGCGGCTGGTCGCGGCTAGTCGGGCGTGGTGACCGGGCCGACGTCGTCGTCGCCGCCCGCCTCGCTCGCCGGGGGCGCCTTGGCCGCGGGCGCCTTCGCCACCTGCTCGGACGGCTTCGCCGCCGGCGCGGCCGGCGCGGCCGCCTTCGCCGCCGGCGCGGCGGGGGCGGCGGGCGCGGGCGCCTCGGCCTTCTTGCCGTCGGGCGTGGCGTCGGCCTTGGCGGGCTCGGGCTTCTTGCCGTCGGGCTTGGCGGGCTCGGGCTTCTTGCCGTCGGGCGTGGCGTCGGCCTTGGCGGGCTCGGGCTTCTTGCCGCCGGGCTTGCCGACGTCGCCCTTCTTGTCGTCGGCCTTCTTGCCGACCGCCTTCTTGTCGTCGGCCTTCTTCGGCTTCGGGAGCTGCTTGGCCTGCAGCTCGGCCCGCGCCGAGCGCGTGCGGTCGACGACCTTGTAGACGACGATCGTCTGGCCGGGCTCGACCACGGTGTCGGGGTGCTTCTGGTTGATGCGCGCCATGTCGCGCTTGCCGAGGCCGAACCGCTTGCCGATCTCCTCGAAGGTCTCGCGCTTGCTGGCGGTGTACTCGAGGCGCTCGCGACCCGTCCGCTGCTCGGACAGCTCGAGGTGCTCCTTGCTGCCGCGGGTGACGACGACGATGCGGGTCTCGTCGAGGAGGCGCACGTTGGCGGCGGTCTCCGACCAGGCGGGCGGCACCCACGCCTGGAGCACCATGCGCGGGTGCAGCTTGGCGTCGGCCGCCAGGCCGTTCCAGCCGGCGAGGGTGGCGGGGCGCACGCCCAGGGCGCGGGCCACGACCTCGAGCGAGTCGCCGAAGACGACCCGGTAGAAGATCCGGCGCTTGCCCTCCTCGTCGGCGTCCTTGTCGGGCACCGCCACGATCAGGGCCTCGCCCGGCTTGTGATCGACTCCCGAGCCGTAGAGGTCGTCGTGGGCGCGGGCCAGGTTCTTCTTGCGCTCGGCCTCGTCGAGGCGCGGCACCACCAGCAGCGTGCCGCCGGTGACCTCGGACTCGTGCTCGATCTCGTTGAGCTGGCGCAGCTTGCTACGCGAGATGCCGAACTGGGTGGCGACGTCCTCGAACCGCTCGCCGTAGGGGACGACGTAGGTGTCGAAGCGGTCCCAGTCGCCGCGCAGGCCGCCGAGGCGGGCCGCGAACTGCTCGCCGCTGCCCCGCGGCACCCGCACGATGAACGCGCGACCGGGCGGGGTGCGGCCGCGCCGCAGGTGGGGGTTGAGCCGCTTGATCTCGTCGACGGAGGCGCCGGCGGCGGAGGCGATCGTGCCCAGGGGCAGCGAGCTCGGCACGGTGACGTCGTCCCAGGCCTCGGCCGGCGCGTCCTTGAGGTCGCCGAAGCCGAACAGCGCGCGGTTGTGGCCGACGATGGCGGCGGCCAGGGCCTTGGGCACGTAGATCGACGACTCCCACGGCAGCGCGTTCTCGTACTCGAGCAGCGCCCAGAAGTCGTTGGTGTTGTAGCGGGCGATGCCCTTGAGCACGGCGCCGTAGCCGGCGTTGTACGCCGCCAGCGCCAGGTGCCAGTCGCCGAACCGCTGGTGCAGATCGGTCCAGTACTCGAGCACGGCGGTCGTCGACGCCACCGGGTCGTTGCGCTCGTCGACCCAGCGGTCGATCGTGAGGCCGTAGATGCGACCGCCGTCGGGCATGAACTGCCACAGGCCGCTGGCGCCGGCGCGCGAGTAGGTGGTCGGGTCGTAGCTCGACTCGATCATGCACACGTAGAGCAGGTCCTCGGGCAGCCCGGCCTGGCGCAGGGCGCGCACGAGCTGGTCGCGGTAGCGCCCCTGGCGCTCGAGCCAGCCGCGCATGATGCGGCGGCCGCGCGGGTCCTCCTTGTAGAAGACCAGGTAGTCGATCACGCGGCGGTCCCAGGTCACCGGCAGGTCGGGCAGGGTCAGCTCGGCCAGCCACGGCAGATCGGGGCGGAGGTCGGTGGGGCGGACCGGGCGCGGCGCCTGCGCCGGGCGGCGGTGGAGCTCGCCGGGCTCCCGCCACGGCCCCGCCGCCGTCGAGAAGCGCTCGAGCTCGAACTCGCGCAGCTCGTCCTGCCACGGGCGGCAGGTGCTGTCGATCGGGCAGCCGCGGACCGCGGCCCGGCCGTCGGGGCGCTCGGGCAAGGGCGGGCGGATCACCGGCGCCGGCGCCGGCTGCTCGCCCTGGACCCCGGCGGGACGCGGCGGCGTGGGCGTCTCGGCGGCGGCCGCCGCCGGCAGGAGCGCGAGGCCAAGGACGAGGACCCGGCGAAGCATGAGGTCGAAGATAGGCGTTCGCGGTGGGTGGCACCAACTTTGTCGCGCCCGGGCGGGGCCGGGCCCGAGACCGCCCCGGGGACCGGTCGTGGCGTCAACGATTGCGCGGGGTTGACCCGCTGCGGTCGGTGGTCGCGGCGGGACCTGCCCGGTCCGGGAGCTTGGGTGGCACCCCGGCGCGTGATAGATTGCGCGTGCATTCGTCGAGGCGCGGCCTCGGTCAGGAGTCTCCGATGCCCGGCATGGGCGAGCTGCTCATCATCCTGCTCATCGTCATGGTCGTCTTCGGCGCCAGCAAGCTGCCGCAGATCGGCCAGGGCCTGGGCTCCGCCATCAAGAACTTCAAGCGCGCCGCCGCCGGCGACGACGAGATCGAGGTCAGCAAGAAGAAGCAGATCGAGGGCAAGGGGGCCAAGGAGCTGGCCGCCGGCGACGACGACGACATCGAGGACGCCGAGGTCGTGTCCCGCAAGAAGGCCAAGAAGGAGGCCTGAGCCTCGCGGCCGCCCGCCCCGTGCTCCGGCCGGGGATCCGGGCGGTCCGTTCCGATCCGTGGTTCGCCCTCGGGGCGGCTCGGGTCCGTCGATCCAGGGGCGGGCGTACCGTCCTCACGGTGGCCCGGCGCGGCCCGCGCGCCCGGTCGAGCGCAGGAGCTCGGCGACGTGGGTGCGCAGCGGCGCCGGCAGGTGGTTGTCGGCGGCGATCTCGCGCCAGTCGGTGGCGCCCAGCGTGGTCGCCAGGCGCAGGGCGACGTGGACCGGCGTGTGCGGGTTGAGCACCAGCGCGCGCCGCACCATGTGGCGCGCGCTCCACCGCCGGTGATCGGCGACCGCGGCCAGGGACTCGGGCACCGCCGGGCGCATGGCCGCCAGCATCACGGCGTCGCGCTCGGTGAGCCGCGGGTTGTCGAGGAGGATGCGCACCACGTCGGGGTGCGGGTCGCGGAGCAGCAGCGCGAGCAGGTCGCGGCGGCCGCTGCGGGCCAGCGCCTTGCGCTCGCCGAGGGTCAGCGGCCGTCCCTTCTGGCGCAGCGGTCGCTCGGGCCGGAGCTGCTTCTCGATCGTGGCCGGCTCGGCGGTGGCCGGCGAGGCGTCGAGGAGCAGGCGCGCCACCGCGTCGGCGCCGCGGGCGCGGGCGGCGACGTACAGGGCCTGGCGCGCCGGGTAGTCGAGATCGCCGACGGCGTGGACGAGGCACGCCAGCCCGGCGGCCAGCTCGGCGTCGTCGCCGCCGCGGGCGGCGCGCTCGACCAGATCGGCGGCGGCGGCCGCCGCCACCGCCGGATCCGCATGCGCCAGGACGCCGGCCATCGCTCGCCGCCGGATCGCGACGTCGGCCAGGCCCCGCACCCGCTGCAGCAGCCACTCGGCGGTCACCCGGGGAGGATACCGCGCGCCGGCGATCCGCGGCTCGGCCCCGCCGGGGGCGGGCGAGCAGCGCGCCGGATTCCGGCAGGTTGTGCGAAACGCGCCGTCGCCACGCAACCGTCCGCCGGTGCCCTCGATACGGACCGGCATGAGCATCCGAGCGCGCGAGGTGCAGCGATGAACCCCGTGACCATCCTCCTCGTCGCGACCGGGGTGCTGGCGGCCGCGATCTTGCTCGGCATCCTGCTGGTGCCATCGGACCGGGCGCGGGCGCGGCGTCCGCAGATGCGGCGGCGCCATGTCTGGTCGCTGGACGACGACCTCGCCGGGGCGGTGGCGGACGGCCTGTCGTCGCCGGCGCGCGGCACGCCGCGCGCCGGGTTCGGCCGCGGGGACGGGCCGATCGCGCCGTCGTCGCCGGCCCGGTTCGTGGCGCTCGATCCCGATGTCGAGGTCGCGCGACAGGCCGGCGCGTCGCCGACCTGCCCGGGGCAGGTCGAGCACGACGACCGCCGCGCGGCCTGCGGTGGCGCCGAGCGCACCGGCGACGAGCACGGCGGCGGCGCCGCCGCTGGTGGCGACGGCGGCGGCGAGCTACTCACCGGCGCCGAGGATGGTGGCAGCCACGACCACGGCGGCGGCGACCACGGCAGCGGCAGTCTCGACAGCGGCGGCTGGTGGGGCGGCTGGGACTCCGCCGGCGACGACGGCTCGTCGGACGACTGACTGCGCTCGCCCCGATCGGGATCGGGATCGGGATCGGAGTCGGGGTCGGGATCGGGATCGGGATCGGGGGCGGGATCAGGGATCGGGATCGGGGTCGGGATCGGGATCGGGGTCGGGGTCGGGATCGGGATCGGGGTCGGGATCGGGGTCGGGCGCGGGTCGGATCCGGGGCGGTGCGCACCGGGCGACCGGGGTGGCGTACGCTCGGCGCGGAAGGAGCGGCACGTCATGGCAAGTCCCATTCCGCACAACTGGGAGGTCCCGCAGGTGTTCCGCGATCGGATCGGCGCGCGCGCCGGACGGCAGCGGGTGATGCACGCCGACGGGCACCTGCTCGTCATCCTCCACGACCTGCCGGATCCGGCCGAGCCCGACCAGCGCACCGGCCGGCTGTTCTGGCGCAAGCCCGACGGCACGTGGAAGGCGCAGGGCTCGGGCGCGACCGGCATCGGGCCGCTGCGCGCGCACCTCGACGGGTTCGCCGCCGCGGTCGACGCCCTCGAGGACCAGGTCGACAAGGCGCGCCGCGCCGACGACTGGTTCGCCGTGCTGCAGGTGGTGTCGCCGCTCCAGCGCACGGCCCGCAACATGAGCAAGGTGCTGCAGGAGGCCCGCGAGCTGGCGAAGGACGACCGCGACCTGATCGCGGTGCGCGACCACGCCCAGGAGCTCGAGCGCGCGACCGAGCTGCTCCACGGCCACGCCCGCGACGGCCTCGACTTCACCGTCGCCCGGAACGCCGAGGACAACGCGCGCAACAGCCAGCACGTCGTCGCCGCCGGCCACCGCCTCAACCTGATCATGGCGCTGTTCCTGCCCATCACCGCCCTGGGCTCGCTCCTGGGCATGAACCTGGTCCACGGCTTCGAGACCTGGCACAAGCCCTACGCCTTCTGGGTCGTGGCCGCGGTCGCGTTCCTGCTCGGCCTCGTCGTGCGCGGGACCATGCCCAGCCCGCCGGCGGACGGGTCATGATCGTCGACGCCTGGATCCAGCACCCGACCCTGCGCTTCGCGCGCCACGAGATGTTCGCGTCGCTGCGCCGGTGGACCGGCCTGCCGGTGCCCGATGCCGAGCTCCCGCTCGAGCTGACGGTGGCGGCGATGGACACCGCCGGCGTCGGCCAGGCCGTGCTGTCGGCGTGGCACGGTCCCGAGGGCGCGCTCATCTCCAACGACGAGGTCGCGGCCGCGGTCGCCCGCTTCCCCGACCGCTTCGTCGGCCTGGCCGCGGTCGACCTGCGCGATCCGGTGCGCGCGGTGCGCGAGCTGCGCCGCTGCGTCAAGGATCACGGCTTCCGCGGGCTGCGCGTGCTACCGTGGTGGTGGGGCTGGCCGCCCAGCGATCGCCGCTACTACCCGCTCTACGCCGAGTGCGTCGAGCTCGGCGTGCCGTTCTGCACCCAGGTCGGTCACACCGGCCCGCTGCGCACGTCCGAGACCGGGCGCCCCATCCCCTACCTCGACGACGTCGCCCTCGACTTCCCCGACCTCGTCATCGTCGCCGGCCACATCGGCTACCCGTGGACCGAGGAGATGATCGCGCTCGCCCGCAAGTACCCCGGCGTCCACATCGACACCTCGGCCTACACCGCGAAGCGCTACCCGCCCGAGCTGGTCCGCTACCTCCAGGGCGGCGGCCGCAAGAAGGTCCTGTTCGGCAGCAACTACCCCATGCTCCTGCCCCAGCAGGCGCTGGCCGACCTCGACACCCTCGGCCTCGACGACGAGGCCCGCGGCCTGTTCCTGGCCGGCAACGCCCGCCGCGTCTTCCGGCTCTAGCGACGGGCCCCCGTCAGATCGCGAACTCGAAGCCCTGCTTGAGCAGGCGCTCGTACTTCTTGCGGTCGAAGCGGTAGAGGCGGGCGGCGCGGTGGCGCACCCCTTGCTCGACCTCGTCGGTCTCGACCACCAGGCCCAGCGACAGGATCTTCTTGCGGAAGTTGCGCTTGTCGAGCGGGCGCTCGAGCACGATCTCGTACAGGCGCTGGAGCTGGGTGAGCGAGAAGCGCGGCGGCAGGAGCTCGAAGCCGATGGGCGCGTAGCGGACCTTGCCGCGCAGGCGCTCGACCGCGCGCTCGATGATCGCGGCGTGGTCGAAGGCCAGCGCCGGCAGGCGATCGAGCGCGAACCAGCCCACGTTCTCGGCGTCGGTGGCGGCCTTGACCCGGTAGTCGGAGAGCTTGGCCAGGACGTAGTAGGCGACGGTGATGACGCGGCCGCGCGGATCGCGGCCGGGCGCGCCGAAGGTGTAGAGCTGCTCGAGGTAGACGTCCTCGATCGCGGTCTCCTCGCGCAGCTCGCGGCGGGCGGCCTCGTCGAGATCCTCGTCGTCCTTGACGAAGCCGCCGGGCAGGGCCCAGGCGTGGCGGAAGGGCTCGACGCCGCGCTGGATGAGCAGGACCTTGAGGTCGTCGGCGTCGAGCCCGAGCACGACGCAGTCGACGGTGACCGCCGGCCGCGGGTACTCGTAGACGTGGCGGCCGGGCGGCGGCGGCGTCCACGCGGCGCCCTTCTTGTCGGCGGCCACTAGCCCTGCTCCGCGACGTAGGCCCGCAGCTCGGCCAGCTCGCGCTCGTAGCCGCCCGACAGGATCGGGAAGCGGCACCACGACCGCGGATCGAGGTTCTTGTCGTCGAGGTGGAAGCTGGGGGCCAGGCGCTCGCGTTTCCACTGGTTGCGGCACCACAGGCGGAAGAAGCGCTCGACCCACGCCGCCAGCGTGGTCAGGCCGTGCTGCGGGAAGCGCGGCTCCAGCTCCTGCAGGACCTCGAGCGGCAGCCGCTTGTCGCGGATCGCCGAGTCCTCGACCGCCTCCAGCACGTCGTAGGGCATGAGGTCGCCCTCGTCGGTCTGGGCCTCGCCCGGCGGCCGCAGCTCGGCGGTCGGCTGCTGGCGGTTGACGAAGGCGAGGGCCGGCACCGGGTGCAGCCCGGCGGGGCCGGTCGCCTCCATCCAGCGCAGCCACGCCCGCAGGTAGGTCTTGTCGATGCCGCCGATGGGCGCCAGCCCGCCCGAGGTGTCGCCGTCCATCGTGGCGTAGCCGACCGCGGCCTCGGAGCGGTTGGAGGTGGTGAGCAACAGCGCGTTGCGCAGGTTGGCGAACAGCCAGATCGACGGCGAGCGGACCCGGGCCTGGACGTTCTGCAGCGCGACGTCGTCGGCCGGCCACGCCAGGGTGCGGCCCAGCGCGCGCTCGACCGTGGCCACGTAGCCCTTGAACAGCGGATCGACGTCGAGGAGGTGGAACTCGGCGTTGACCGCCTGCGCGACCTCGCGGGCGGCGGTGCGGGTCACCTCGCCCGAGTTCTCGGTGGCCTGGTAGGCGGTGAGCAGGAGGCGGCGGACCAGGGTGGCGGTGTCGGCGGCGTCGGCCAGCTCGCCGGCGTAGGCGAGGCGGGCCTTGACCCCGGCCAGGCCGTGCTCGGCCACCGCCAGCTCGAGCGCGGCGGCGACCAGCACCGCGCACGCCGACGAGTCGGCGCCGCCGCTCAGCGACACCACGTAGCCGTGGGACCGGCTCTTGCGCATGTAGTCCCACAGCCCGAGCGCCACCGCGCGCGTGAACTCCTCCTCCTTGAGGTGCTCGCCGTCCTCCCAGGTGCGGGCGATCGCCGGCGGCGCCACCGGCCGCCGCGCCGGCCACGCGAACGGCACCTCGACCTCGCGGTCGTCGCCGGCGTGGCGGGGGCGGTGGCTGCCGCGGCGCGCCTGCTCGCGGCGGTTGGCGTCGACGTCGATCACCGCGGTCACCACCTCGACGTCGCCGAAGCCGAAGCGGCGGCCGCGGGCCAGGAGCTCGCCGCCGCTGGCGATCATCGCCCCGCCGTCGTAGATGACGCGGCCGGCCTCGTTGCCGAGCAGGTTGGCGTACAGGTAGCCGACGCCGAACGCGCGCGAGCCCTCGATCACGAAGCGCTGGCGGACGCCGAACTTGCCGAAGCCGAAGTGGCTGGCCGAGGGGTTGAGGATGAGGTCGACGCCGCGCAGCGCGAGGTCGGCGCCGGGGCGGTTGGCGACCCAGGCGTCCTCGCAGATCTCGAAGCCGAGGCGCACGCCGCCGACGTCGAAGGCGAGGTCGCCGAGCGGGAAGCGGGCGTCGCCGCGCTCGATGTCGTCGCGCTCGCCCGCCGGCCACTCCTTGAACCAGCGCGGCTCGTAGTGGATGCCGTCGCCGGCCAGGAAGCGCTTGGCGGCGAAGCCGACCAGCTTGCCGTCGACGGCGAGGGCGGCGGCGTTGTAGAGCGCCTGCTCGAAGTAGAGCGGCAGCCCGAACGACACCACCAGACCGGCGGTGTCCGGCAGCAGGCGCTCGAGCGCGGCGAAGGCCTGCTCCTGCAGCCCGGGCGAGAAGAAGGCGTCCTCGCAGCCGTAGCCGGTGAGGCACAGCTCGGGCAGGCAGACGATCGTGGCCTCGGCGGCCCGGGCCTGGTCGAGGGCGGCGCGGATGCGCGCCAGGTTGTCGTCCCAGGCGAACGGGGTCTGGTTGAGGCAGGCGGCGGCGACCTTGATGAGCTTCATGGCGCGGGGGCCCGATCCGAGGGCTAGTGGTTGTCCCGGAGGTGCTCGGCGAGCAGGGGCGCGACGCTCTCGACCTCGAGGAAGTCGGAGGCCAGGGCGTGGGCCCGGGGGTGGCTGTCGGTGGTGACCACGCGGCCGAACAGCCCGGTGGCGCGGATGCGGTCGATCGAGTCGCCGGGGAGGACGCCGTGGGTGGCGATGGCGTCGATGGCGGCGGCGCCGGCGTCGCGGTAGGCGCGGGCGGCGTTGACCAGCGAGCCGCCGGTCCGGATCATGTCGTCGTAGATGACGACCCGCTTGCCGGCGACCTGGGCCGAGACCCCGGTGACCTCGGTGGTGTCGCCGTCCAGCCGCCGCTTGTAGACGAAGGCCGCCGGCACCCCGAGATCGTTGGCCAGGCTCTCGCCCCACTTGGCGCGACCGGCGTCGGTGCAGGCGAGGACGAAGTCGGCGCCGCCCAGGCGGCGGGCGGCGGCCATGACCACCGGCTTGCCGTAGACGTGGACCGGGCGGATCGCGCCCTCGAAGTAGTGGGCGATCGTGGCGACGTGGAGGTCGAGCAGGAAGACCTGGTTGCCGCGGCTGGCCTCGGGGATCGACGACAGCAGGCGGGCCCGGGTCTTGGCGGTGACGACCTCGCCCGGCCGCACCGCCCGCTCCATCGTCGAGTAGCCGAAGTAGGGGATGACCAGGGTCAGGCGGTAGGCGCCGGCCCGCACCGCGGTCGAGGCCAGATCGTAGAGCTCGAGGGTGTCGGCGTCGTCGATCGTGCCGCCGACGATGATGACGTCGCGATCGGCGACCTCGGTGGCGATGCGCTGGTAGCGCTCGCCGTCGGGGAACTCGGTGCGCACGACCTCGCCGGTCGTCCATCCACCGTGGTCGACGACGCGGTCGGCGAGGTAGGCGTAGCTGCGGGTGGAGAAGACGATGGGCGTCATCGCGCGCCTCCCTGCGCCCGCGCCGCCGCGACCAGCGCCAGCTTGCGCTCGTGCAGGACCGGATCGAGGCCGACCGGGTAGGGCTGGGGGTTGAGGAAGCGGCGGGTGCGCGGCGACAGGGCCGCCAGGTCGGCGGCGGCGCGGGCGCGGGCCGCCGCCAGGTCGCCCTCGGCGCCGGTGCGCGCGCCGTCGGCCATGACCGTCACCAGCAGGTCCTCGCCGTCGCCGTCGAGGGCGAAGCCGCGGGTCGGATCGTCGAGATCCCAGGCCCGGGCCGGCGCCGCCGGCGGCGGGCGCAGGGCGTCGTGGATGACGTCGCCGACCAGCACGCCGTGGCGGCGGAAGCGGCGCACGGCCTGGATGCCGGGCGTCGAGATCTTGATCGGCTGCTCGGACAGCTTGATCGGGTACTGCCAGCCGTCGGCGGCGGCCGGGTCGGCGACGGCGCCGACCTTGTACACCCCGCCCAGCGCCGGCTGGTCGTAGGCGGTGACCAGCTTGGTGCCGACGCCCCAGGTGTCGATGCGCGCGCCCTGCTCGTGGAGGCTCGTCATCACGGCCTCGTCGAGGTCGTTGGAGGCGACGATGCGGGTAGCGGCGAAGCCGGCGGCGTCGAGCCGGGCCCGGGCCTCGATCGACAGGTGGGCGAGATCGCCGGAGTCGAGGCGCACGCCGAGCAGCTCGTGGCCGCGGGCGCGCAGCTCGCGGCCGATCGCGATCGCGCGCTCGACGCCCTCGAGGGTGTCGAAGGTGTCGACCAGGAGCGTGACGTTGCCGGGCAGGGCGTCGGCGTAGGCGCGGAACGCCCGCTCCTCGTCGCCCCAGAACATCACCCACGAGTGGGCGTGGGTGCCCTTGACCGGCAGCCCCCACAGCTTGCCGGCGAGCACGTTGGAGGTCGCGGCCACGCCGCCGATCCACGCCGCCCGCGACGCCGACAGCCCGCCGTCGATGCCCTGGGCCCGGCGCAGGCCGAACTCCAGCACCGGCTCGCCGCGCGCCGCCTGACACACCCGCGCCGCCTTGGTCGCGACCAGGGTCGCGAAGTTGACCATCGTGAGCAGCGGGGTCTCGACCAGGCTGGCCTGGAGGATGGACGCGCGCACCCGCACCAGCGGCTCGTGGGCGAAGCACACCCGGCCCTCGGGGACGGCGTCGACCGTGCCGGTGAAGCGGAGCGCCCCCAGGTAGTCGAGGAACGCCGGCTCGAACAGCGGCCGGCCGTCGGCGCCGGTGAGCGAGCCGAGGTAGGCGCAGTCGCCGGGGTCGAAGCGCAGGTGCTCGAGGTAGTCGAGGGCCTGGTCGAGGCCGGCGGCGACCGCGTGGCCGCCGCCGAAGGGGTGGCGGCGGAAGTGGAGGTGGAAGACGCTGTCGCGCTCGGCGACGCCGGCCTTCCAGTAGCCGTACGCCATCGTGAGCTGGTAGAGGTCGGTGAGCAGCGCCAGGGACGATCGGTAGAGGTCGGTGAGCTGGGTCATGCGGTTTCCCCTGTCGCGCGCGCTTCCACGACGGGTGGCCAGCTTGGCACAATGGCCCGGCGACGTGCCCGGGGTCCGTCTTATAGTGTATAATGTACACGAAGTTGGGCCATGTCAAGCCACCCGGTGAGCGCGGCGGCGAGCGGCGGGGCGGGCGCGACGGTGGACGGCGGGGCGGGCGGCGGGCCCGGCGCCGTGATCGTCTGGGGCGAGGTCCTGTGGGACCGCTTCCCCGACGGGGATCGCCTGGGCGGCGCGCCGGCCAACGTCGCCTGGCACCTCGCCCAGCTCGGCACGCCGGTGGCGCTGGTCACGCGCGTCGGCGCCGACGCCGCCGGCCGCGCCGCGATCGAGCGGCTGGCCGCCGCCGGCGTCGACACCTCGCTGGTGCAGATCGACGACGAGCGAGCGACCGGCGAGGTCACGGTCACGGTCGCCGCCGGCGAGCCGCGCTACCGGCTCGAGCCGGGGCGGGCGTGGGAGCGGATCGCGCTCGACGCGGCGGTGGTCGCGCGGCTGGCCGGCGCCCGCGCCGTCGTCTTCGGCACGCTGGCCCAGCGCACCCCGGCCGGCCTGGCCGCCCTGACCGCGGCGCTGGCGGCGACCCCGGCGACCGCGCTGCGGGTGTGCGATCCCAACCTGCGCGGCGCGAGCCCGTCGGCCGACGACGATCGGGCGCTGCGCGCGGCGCTCGTCGCCGCCGACGTGGTCAAGCTCGGCGAGCGCGAGGCGGCGCAGGTGGCGACGCGGCTGGGCCTGGCCGATCCGGTGGCGTGGCTCGTCGAGCGCGGCGCGCGCCTGGTGGCGCTCACCCGCGGGCCTGCCGGCAGCACGTGGTTCGCGCCGGGCGCGGCGGCGCTCGAGGTCGCGGCGGAGCGCGCGGCTCCCGGCGGCGACAACGTCGGCTGCGGCGACGCCTTCGTCGCCGCGCTGGTGCACGGGCTGCTCGCCGGCTGGCCGTGGCCGCGCATCGGCCGCCTGGCGGCGGCGGTGGCGGGCGAGGTCGCCGCCGCGCGCG
>CAADGB010000199.1 GCA_900696455.1 uncultured delta proteobacterium | reverse complement strand
CGGCGGCGCCCGCCGCGGCGGCGACGGACGCGGCGGCGATCGCCGAGGTGGCGCCCGCCGGCCGCACCGGCGCGGTGGTGCTCGCCGCCGGCGCCGGGCGCCGGCTCGGCGGGGTGGCCAAGGCGCTGCTCGTCGCCGACGATCGCACCTACCTCGCCCGCGTCGTCGCCACCGCGGCCGCCGCCGGGGTCGACGCCGCCGACGTCGTGGTCGTCGTCGGCGCGCCGTTCGGCGACGCGGTGGCGGCCGAGGCCCGACGCTGCGGCGCGCGCGTCGTCGTCAACCCGGCGCCGGACCGGGGCATGGCGTCGTCGGTGGCCTGCGGCTTCGCCGCGCTGGCCGCCGCGCCCGCCGTCGACGCCGCGTTCCTGTGGCCGGTCGATCACCCCGACGTCGCGGCCGCCACCCTGACCGCCCTGCGCCGCGCCGGCGCCGGCGTCCCGGTCCACGCCGGCCGCGGCGGCCACCCGCCGCTGGTGCCGCGCCGCCTGTTCGCGGCGCTCGCCGCCTGCGCCGCGCTCCCGGGCGGGGCGCGCGACGTGGTGCGGGCGCTGCCACGGCGGGCGGTGGACGATCCGGGCGTCGTCGCCGACGTCGACGCCCCCGCCGACCTGGAGCGGCGGTGCTCGTGACCCGGCCCCGGGGCGCGGGCGCGGCGCGGGCCGCGGTCGTGGCCGCCGTCCTCGTCGCCGTCCTCGTCGTCGGCGGCCTCGGGCTCGCCGGCTGCGGCGGCGCCCGCTCGTCGCCGCGCAGCCCGCTGGTCGACTCGGCGCCGATGGCCGAGGGCGACGGCAGCGGGCGCCTGCGGCGCGAGCTCGAGCTCGAGGTCCTGGCCAGCTACCAGCGCACCACCCTCGACGCGCCGGCGGCGGCCGCCGCCATCGACCCCGCGGTCGGGCTCATCATGTTCGGGATCGGCCCCGACGACTTCGTCGCCGCCCGCGCCCTCGACCAGCGCTGGCCCATCACCGCCCAGGACGGGCAGGCGGTGGAGGTGGTGTCCCGTCACCTCGAGCTCTTTCTGTCCGCTGACCGGACGGTGGGTTGGAGCTACGACGAGGTCAGCCTGCGCCTGGCGGTGTGCGGGCGGATCGCCAGCATCCCGCTGCGGGTCTCCCAGGTCTACGTCCGCGACAGCGAGCGCTGGACCCAGGTCGCCGAGCACGTCGCGTACGTGCAGCCGATGGCCCGCTGGCGGGACGCCGCCCGCGGCCCCGAGGGCACGCGCATCCCGACCGCGATCGAGAAGCAGCTCGAGTCGCAGGCGGCGCAGGCCACCCTGGCCGAGGCCCTGGCGCCCGACGCCGATCGCGCGAGCTGGGACGGCGGGGCGGGCGGGCTCGCGATCTGGCCCGATCCGCTCCACGTCCTGCGCGCCGGCGGCGCCCGCAGCGGGCCGTCGCTGGCGCAGTCGCTGGGCGCGACCGGCATCACGGTGGAGGGGCTGCGCCTCGCCCTCGGCCCGGGGCGGACGGTGGCCATCGCCGGAGGCACGCTCGTGGCCCGGCTCGACCGCGTGCGCGAGGGCGCCGACGATCCGGTCGAGGTCCGGCTGCGGGGGACGTTCGTGCTCGAGCGCCGGAACGACACCTGGCAGATCCGCCTGGCCATGGTCTCGGTGCCCATCACCACCAGCGCGATGGTGAGCCGCATGCTGGGCGCGGCGGCCGCGGTCGAGGCCGGCGGCCGGATCCGGGTCGGCTGCTGAGCGCCCCGCCGCGGCGATCCTCGCGCGGCGATCCCCGCCGGGCGATCACACCCGGCGATCACATCCGGCCATCACATCCGGCCATCACATCCGGCCATCACATCCGGCCATCACATCCGGCCATCACATCCGGCCATCACATCCGGCCATCACATCCGGCGATCACATCCGGCGATCACATCCGGCCATCACATCCGGCCATCACATCCGGCCATCACATCCGGCCATCACATCCGGCCATCACATCCGGCCATCACATCCGGCCATCACATCCGATCTGGCGCGGCGTCGGCGGGCTCGCCCGCCGGCAGCTCGAAGCGCGCGACGTGCGGATCCTGGAGGTAGATGTCGGTCAGCCGCTTCTTCCTGGGCCAGAACGGCAGGAGGCGCAGCGGCAGGGTCACCAGCGACAGGAGACCGCCCAGCGCCTTGCCGCCGTAGGCCTCGGCCACCAGCGCGGCGCGGCGCAGCGTGCCGAGCTCGGCCAGCGGCCGGTCGAGGACGCCGATGCGGCGCAGCCGCTTCTCGGCGCACGCGTTGGACAGGGCCAGGAACGCGGGCAGGTGGCGCAGCACGGGGTGGTCCGCCGGCATGCGCTTGCCCATGAACGCGGCCAGCCGGCGCACGCCCCACATCGAGACCAGCGACAGGCCGAGCAGGCGGCGGCGCAGCCACGGCCGGCCCTCGATGGCCTTGCGGGTCTGGTCCTCGCCGAACTCGACGTGGCGCTCCTCCTGCTTGACCGCGCGGCGCAGGATGTCGGTCGACGGCTTGTGATCGAGGGTGTCGATCGTGGCGTAGAACGCCATCAGCACGAAGCCCTCGCCCTGCGCCATCTCCAGGGCGACGTGCTCGGCCCAGCTCCCGCCCATCATGCCGGTCGACAGGAAGCGCACCGCCCAGTGCGCCTTGCCCGGCTGGAGGTCGAGCATCGTCATGATGCGCAGGAAGTTGTCGACGTGCTGCATCTCCTCGAGCGACTGCCGGGCCAGGAACTTGGCGGCCTCGAAGTCGGGCGCGTCGTACAGCCAGTGGCCGACCTGGATGCCGGTCATCTCGCCGTAGAGGAACTGGTTCATCGACCACTCGATGAAGGCCTTGTCGCGGACCGGATCGAGCTTGCCGCCCTCGAAGTCGAAGGTCATCTCCTCGCGGGTGAGCAGCATGGTCGGACCATACCCCGGGCGGCGGCGGCGAACCAGCGTCCTCACGCGCGGCCCGGCGGCGCGCTCGCCGCCCCGCCGCCTCGCCGCCGCGCGCTCACATGCGGTCGAAGACGCGCTGGGCGTGGTGGCGGGCGCCGCGCAGCACCTCGGCCAGATCCATCGTCAGCAGCTCGCGGTCGGACACCACCAGCCGGCCGTCGACGGCGACGTGGCGGACGTCGGAGGCGCGGCAGGCGTAGGCCAGCGCCGACCACGGGCTGGTGGTCGGGGTGACGTGCGGCCCCGAGACGTCGACGGCGATGACGTCGCCCTTGCGCCCCACCGTCAGGGCGCCGAGCTGGTCGCCCAGGCCGAGGGCGCGGGCGCCGGCGCGGGTGGCCAGCGCCACCGCCGCCGGGGCGGGCAGGGCGCGCGGGCCGGCGCGGTGCTTGTGCAGGGTGGCGGTCAGCCGCAGCTCGAGGAAGCCGTCGAGGTTGTTGTTGCACGGGGCGCCGTCGGCGCCGATCGCGACCGCGACCCCGCGGTCGAGGAGCTCGGGGATGTGGGCGACGCCGCTGGCCAGCTTCAGGTTCGAGCTCGGGCAGTGGATGACGTGGGTGCCCGCGGCGGCGAGCAGCGCGATCTCGGGCTCCGACAGGTGGACGCAGTGGGCGAGGCAGACGTGCGGCCCCGACAGCCCGAGGTCGTGGAGCGCGAGCAGGTTGCGCTTGCCGTAGCGGGCCTCGACCAGGGCGATCTCGCCCCGGTTCTCGCTGGCGTGGGTGTGGACGAGGAGGCCGCGGGCGCGGGCGCGGCGCCCGACCTCGGTCAGGAGCTCGTCGGTGCACGACAGGACGAAGCGCGGAGCGTAGGCGTAGCGCAGGCGGCCGCCGGCGGCGCCGTGCCAGCGATCGGCGAGGCGGTCGGACTCGGCCAGGGACGCCGCGGTGCGCTCGCGCAGGCCGGGCGGGATGGCCGGATCGGGCGCGTCCATCATCGCCTTGCCGATCGTGGCCCGCAGGCCCGAGGCCTCGGCGGCGGCGAACACCTCGTCGGTATGGTGGACCGAGCCCATGTCGAGGATGGCGGTGGTGCCGCCGAGCAGGAGCTCGGCCATGGCCAGGCGCGCCGCCGCCGCCATCGCCGGCGCGTCGAGGGCGCCCTCGTACGGCCACACCACGGTGCGCAGCCAGTCGAGCAGCTCGAGATCGTCGGCCCGGCCGCGGGCCAGGGTCTGACAGGTGTGGACGTGGGCCTGGACCAGCCCCGGCATGACCACGCAGCCGGCGGCGTCGACGACGCGGTAGTCGGAGGTCGCGGGGGTGTAGCTGCCGCCGACCTGGGCGATCACGCCGTCGACGATCGCCAGGTCGCCGGCGGTGACCGTGTGGTCGTCGTCGAGGGTGACCAGGGTGCCGCCGCGGAAGATGAGCTCCGCCATCGCCGGCGATGGTAGCAGGAAGCGTCGCCCACCGTCGGGCGGGCGTCGTCGGGCGCGGCCGGCCGCGGTCGGCCACGGTCGGCCGCGGTCGGCCGCGGTCGTTCAGGCCCGGCGCGGGCGGCGGCCGGCGCGCGGGGCGCGGGCGGGCGCGGCGGCGCGACCCGGCGGCGGCGTGAGCTGCTTGCCGCTGAACCCGTGGGGGATGAGCTCGGCCACCGTCCACTCGGCGCGCGCGCGGCCGGCGCCGAGCGCGATCACCCGGGTCGCCGTCGGATCGGGCGTGAACTCGAGCAGGGTCTGGCGGCACATCCCGCACGGCGAGGCCGGCGGATCGACGTCGCTCACCACGCAGATCACGCGCACGTCGCGGTGGCCGGCGAGGGCGGCGGCGATGCAGGCGGTGCGCTCGGCGCACACCGTCAGGCCGTAGCTGGCGTTCTCGACGTTGGCGCCGGTGAAGATCTCGCCCGACGCGGTGAGCAGGGCGGCGCCGACCCGGAAGCCGGAGTACGGGGCGTAGGCCTGGGCCTGGGCCTGGCGCGCCGCGCGCTCGAGCGCGGTGAGGTCGGCGCGCCGGGCCGCCATGCTCAGGCCAGCTCCCCGCGGGCGACCAGCGCCGCCAGGATGCCGTCGAGCAGGCCCTCGAAGGTGGTGCGGACGCGGGCCGCGGTCTCGGTGACCTCGTCGTGGGACAGCGCGGCGCCGGTGATGCCGGCGGCCTGGTTGGTGATGCACGAGATGCCGATCACGCGCGCGCCCATGTGGCGGGCCACCACCACCTCGGGCACCGTCGACATGCCGGTGGCGTCGGCGCCCAGGACCTGCAGCATGCGGACCTCGGCCGGGGTCTCGTAGGTCGGCCCCGGCATGGCGACGTAGACGCCCTCGGCGAGGTCGATCCCCTGCGCCGCCGCGACCTCCTTGACCAGCGCGCGCAGCGCCGGCGCGTAGGCGGTGGTCATGTCGGGGAAGCGGGGGCCCAGGCGGTCGTCGTTGTCGCCGCGCAGCGCGTGGTCGCGCAGCAGATCGAGGTGATCGCGGATCAGCATGAGCGTGCCCGGCGCCCACGCCGGGTTGAGCCCGCCGGCGGCGTTGGTCACGATGATCACGCGGGCGCCCAGCGCCACCAGCACCCGGGCCGGGAACGCGACCTGGGCGGCGCTGTGGCCCTCGTAGACGTGGACCCGGCCCTTCATCGCGACGCAGGTGGCGCCGCCGCGGCGGCCGACCACCAGCCGCCCGGCGTGGCCGTGGACCCGCGACGCCGGGAAGCCGGGCAGCTCGCCGTAGTCGATCGCGACCGCGTCCTCGAGGCGATCGGCGTAGCCGCCCAGGCCCGAGCCGAGGATGAGGCCGACCCGCGGCGCGCGGTCGCCGAGGCGCGCGCGGACGACAGCGGCGGCGGGGTGGACGCGATCGTGGAGGTCGGAGGCGCTGGTCATGGCGAGGCCTTCATCGCAGGGTCTCGAGGACGCGGGTGGCGCGCGGCGGCGGCGCGTCGTCGGCGAGGTGGATCGCGCCCAGGAAGCGGGCGGTGGCGGCGGCGACCCGCGGATCGTCCTCGGCCAGGTTGGCGTGGAGCGTGGCCAGGGGCTGGCCGGCGGTGACGCGATCGCCGAGGCCGCAGGCCAGGACGACGCCGGCGGCGGGATCGATGACGTCGTCCTTGGTGCGGCGGCCGGCGCCCAGCACCAGCGCCGCCATGCCGACGTCCTCGGCGTCGATCGCGGCGATCGCGCCGTCGCGGGGCGCCCGCACCGGCCACTGGTGGCGGGCCCGCGGCAGGACCTCGCCCGGGCGATCGCAGACCGTGGGGTCGCCGCCCTGGGCCGCGACCACCCGCCGGAAGACGGCGAGCGCCGAGCCGTCGTCGAGAGCGTGGGCGATCCGGGCCTGGCCCTCGTCGGCGGTGCGGGCCACGCCGGCCAGGAGCAGCATCTCACCGCCCAGCACCACCGTCAGCTCGCGGGTGTCGGCGGGGCCGCCGCCCGACAGCACGTCGATCGACTCGGCGATCTCGAGCGCGTTGCCGACGGCGTGGCCGATCGGCGCGTCCATGTCGGTCAGCACGCAGGTCACCGCCTTGCCGGCGGCGTGACCGATGGCGCGGATGGCCGCGCACAGCGCGCGCGCCCGCGTCGCGTCCTTCATGAAGGCGCCGGCGCCGACCTTGCAGTCGAGCACCAGGGCGTCGATGCCCTCGGCCAGCTTCTTCGACATGATCGAGCTGGCGATGAGCGGGATCGACTCGATCGTGCCGGTGACGTCGCGCAGGGCGTAGAGGCGGCGGTCGGCCGGGGCCACTCGTTCGGTCTGGCCGATCAGGCACACCCCGAGCTGGCCGACCTGGGCGGCGAAGCGCTCGACGTCGAGGTCGCCGCGGAAACCCGGGATCGACTCCAGCTTGTCGAGCGTGCCGCCGGTGTGGCCGAGGCCGCGCCCCGACACCATCGGCACCGCCACGCCGCACGCCGCCACCGCCGGCGCCAGCGGGATCGAGATCTTGTCGCCGACGCCGCCGGTGGAGTGCTTGTCGACCTTGGGTCGCGGGATCGCGGCCAGGTCGAGGACGTCGCCCGAGCGCACCATGGCGTCGGCCCAGGTCCCCAGCTCGTCGTCGGTCAGGCCGCGGAAGTAGATGGCCATGAGCATGGCCGCGACCTGGTAGTCGGGGATCGAGCCGTCGGTGACGCCGGCGATGAAGGCGCGCAGCTCGGCCGCCGTCAGCGCCTCGCCGTCGCGCTTGGCGCGGATGAGCTCGACCGGGAGCCGCGCGGCGGCGGCCGCGCCCGAGGCCGCGGGCATCAGTAGCCCTTGGCCTTGCCGGCGGGCTCGGCGGTGCCGGTCACGATCGCGACCGAGGCCGAGGCGCCGATGCGGTTGGCGCCGGCCTGGGCCATGCGCACCACGTCCTCGGCGGTGCGGACGCCGCCCGAGGCCTTGACCCCGACGTCGCTGCCGACGATCGCGCGCATCAGCGCGACGTCCTCGACGGTGGCGCCGCCCTTGGCGAAGCCGGTCGAGGTCTTGACGAAGGCGGCGCCGGCCAGCTTGGACAGGGTGCAGCCGATGACCTTCTGGTCGTGGTCGAGGGTCGAGGTCTCGAGGATGACCTTGACCGCGGCCGGGGCCGCGGCCTTGACCACCCGGCAGATGTCCTCGTACACGGTCTCGTAGTCCTTGGACTTGAGCGCGCCGAGGTTGATGACCATGTCGATCTCGCGCGCGCCCTGGCGCACGGCGTCGCGGGCCTCGTAGGCCTTGGCGGTCGGCGTCATCGCGCCGAGCGGGAAGCCGACCACCGCGCACACCATGACGTCGGTGCCGGCGAGGAGCGAGCGGCACAGCGGCACCCAGTGGGTGTTGACGCAGACCGAGGCGAAGCGGTGCTTGCGGGCCTCGTCGCACAGGGCGAGGATGTCGTCGCGGGTGGCGTCGGGGCGGAGCAGGGTGTGGTCGATGAGCTTGGCCAGCTCGGCCGGCACCGCGCCGATCCCGGCCGAGGCGCTCACCCGCATCGCGCCGGCGCCCTCCATCGCCCGCACCGACCACGGGCGCCGGACCACGCACGAGCCGCAGCTCGCGCAGTCCTCGCCGGGCGCGGTGTCGTCGTGGCACGGGCCGCGATCGGAGGGCTGGATCACGGCCAGGCTGGGGCCGGCCAGGCGCTCGCGCACCCGGGCGGTGATGAGATCGACGAGCTTGTCGACGTCCGACATGCGCTCGCGACTATATACCCGCGCCCGCCCCGGTGGCCGGTCGGGCGGGCGACTTCCTCACCGCCGCCCGCCCCGACCGCGGGCCGGCGCCGCCGCCGCCGCCGCGGGGGGCACGATCACGGCGGGGGCAGGTCGCGACCGAGGCGGAGGGTCACGTCCTTCTGTCCGGTCTGCGGACGCATCGCCGCGCGGCCGGGGGCGCGCACCGGCGCCTCCTTGCCCACCGCCGGCGCCACCCACTCGAACTGGGCCGGCGAGGCGATCACGCCCGGCGTGATCACCGCCGCCTCCCACTCCTCGGCGGTGAGCAGGCGCTTGTCGACCTTCTGGGCGTAGGCGCGGGCGAAGCTGTAGGGGGCGTTCACCACCGGCTTGTCGGCGGCGGCCTTGCTCGGCGGCTTGAGGTTGGTGAAGACCGCGGCGTACTCGGCGGCGGTGACCGGGCGGGCGTCGACGAAGAACCAGGGGGCGCCGTCGGCGCGCGTCACCAGGACCATGCCCGCGGGCGGGACCGGCGGCGGCGGCGGCGGCGGGGCGTCGACCGGCAAGGGGCCGGCGTCGATCGCGGTCACCGGCTCGCCGCCGGCGCCGGGCGGCGCCACGCCCGCCGGCGCGCCGCGGGTGAGGTGGACGACGAGGCCGGCGGCGAAGGTGAGCACCGCGGCCGCGGTCACGAGCCACAGCCACCCCGGCAGGCCGCGCCGCGGCGCCAGCACGCTCAGGCCGGGCTCGGGGTCGCGGGTGCGGGTGGCGGCGGCGTCGTCGGCGAAGCCGTGGGGCGCGTCGCCGCCGACGAACGGGGGGCGGGCGAGGCGGCCGGCCGAGCCGTCGGTGGTGGGCGGGATCGTCGCCGGCCGGACGCCGCCGCCGCTCAGGCGGGCGACCACGGCCTCGAGCCGGGCGATGAGGGTGGGGTAGTCGGGGCGCTCGGCCGGCTTCTTGGCCATCAGCCCCCGCGCCAGGTCGGCGAGCTCGGGATCGGCGGCCGGGTTGCGGTCGCGGGCGTCCGGCGGCGGGTTCTTGAGGTGGCGGGCGACCACCTTCAGGTACTTGTCCTCCGCCGGCACCCCGGTGCGGAATGGCGGCACGCCGCACAGGAGGAAGTACAGCGTGCCGCCCAGGGCGTAGATGTCGACGCGCTCGTCGATGGTCTCGCCCCGCGCCTGCTCGGGCGCGATGTAGTCGGGCGTGCCCACGACCACGCCGAGGGCGGTGAGCGCCGGCTCGCTGCCGGGGTCGACCGGCTTGGCCAGCCCGAAGTCGGTGACCTTGACCTTGCCGTCGACCAGGAGCACGAGGTTGGACGGCTTGACGTCGCGGTGGATGAGGCCGGCGCGGGCGGCGGCGTCGAGGCCGCGGGCGGCGTCGAGGATGGCGCGGGCGGCGTCGAGCGGCGGCAGCGGGCCCTGGGCGTCGACCGCGGAGGCCAGGTCGGTGCCCTCGAGCAGCTCCATCGCGATGTACGGCCGGTCCTGGTAGGTGCCGGTGGCGAAGACCTGGACCACGTTGGGGTGCGAGATCGCGGCGACCGCGCGGCCCTCGCGGGTGAAGCGGGCGCGCAGCTCGTTGGAGTCCTTGTGCTTCTCCGACAGGAGCTTGATCGCGACCCGGCGGTTGAGGCCGACGTCGACGGCGCGGAAGACGTCGCCCATCGAGCCGGCGCCGATGACGCCGTCGATGCGGTACGCACCGATCACGGTGCCTGGGGTGGGGTTGGCCACGAGCCGCGCCATAGTACCCGACGACGGCGGCGCCCGCGACGTCGGGGGGCGCGACGTGGCGGCGATGGCGGCGCCCCTCACGGGAGGTCACGCTCGCGGTATAGGATGCCGGTCTGGCCATGTCGGGTCCCCGTCAGCTCCCGCACAACCTCGACGCCGAGGCCTCGGTGCTGGGCGGCATCTTCCTGCGGAACGACGTCCTGTCGCAGCTCGACACCCTCGAGGTCGAGGACTTCTACAGCCCCAAGCACCAGGCGGTGTTCCAGGCCATGCGCAACCTGGAGTCGGCGGCCCGCCCCATCGATCCGATCACGGTCGAGGCCGAGCTCCAGCGCAGGGGCCGGCTCGAGGCGGTGGGGGGCCTGGCCTTCCTCGGCGAGCTCACCCTGCGGGTGCCCTCGGTCGAGAACGTCGTCCACTACGCCGCGATCATCCAGGACAAGCGGGCGGCGGCCAAGGTCATGCGGGCGGCCAGCGAGATCCTGGAGAAGGGCTACGACCAGGACCAGGAGGTCGGCGAGTACCTCGACCTGGCCGAGGGCAAGATCTTCGAGGTCACCCAGCGCCGCGAGAAGTCGGGGCCGGAGGCGATCAAGAGCCTCATCAAGAAGGTCTTCAGCTCGCTCGACGAGCGCTTCGCCTCGGCCGACGGCATCACCGGCGTCCCCACCGGCTTCCACGACCTCGACCAGCGCACCGCCGGCCTGCAGCCGACCGAGCTCATCATCCTGGCGGCGCGCCCGGCCATGGGCAAGACCTCGTTCGCGCTGTCGATGGCGCAGAACGCGGCCATCGGCGGCGGCTGGCCGGTGCTGGTGTTCTCGCTCGAGATGTCGTCGACCCAGCTCGCCGAGCGCCTGCTGTGCAGCGAGGCCCGGGTCGACTCCAGCGCCCTGCGCCGCGGCCAGCTCCAGCGTCAGGACATGACCAACCTGACCTACGCCGCCAACACGCTGTCCAAGGCGCCCATCCTCATCGACGACACCCCGGCCCTGTCCCTGCGCGAGCTGCGGGCCCGCGCCCGCCGCTTCCGCACCAGCAAGGAGCTGTTCGACGGGCCGGCCGGCAAGAAGAAGACCGGGCTCATCCTGGTCGACTACCTCCAGCTCATGCGCGGCAGCGCCCAGGCCGCCAAGGCCAGCCGCGAGCAGGAGATCAGCGAGATCTCGCGCGGCCTCAAGTCGCTGGCCAAGGAGCTGGAGTGCCCGGTGGTGGCGCTGTCCCAGCTCAACCGCTCGCTCGAGTCGCGCACCGACAAGCGCCCCCAGCTCAGCGACCTGCGTGAATCGGGCGCGATCGAGCAGGACGCCGACGTGATCCTCTTCATCTACCGCGACGTCGTCTACAACAAGGACTCCGAAGCCCCCAACGTCGCCGAGATCATCATCGGCAAGAACCGCCACGGCGCGATCGGCACCGTCGAGACCCACTTCGAGGGCCGCTTCACGCGCTTCGAGAACCTGGCCCAGCGCGACGACGCCCCCGGCGGCCACGGCTGAGGCCGCCCCCGGCGGCCACGGCTGAGGCCGCCCCCGGCGGCCACGGCCGAGCGCGCCCCCCGGTCACCGCCGAGCGCGCCGCCCGGTCCCGGCTGAGGGCGCCGCCCGGTCCCGGCCGAGCGGGCCGGGGCGCCCGGCCCCGACCGGCGATCACGGCGCGGCGGCGACCGGGAAGGCGGCGCGCAGCTCGTCGGGGATCTTGCGCGGGCGGCCGGTGGCGAGGTCGATGAAGGCCCAGGTCGAGGCGCCGCGGCAGACCTCGACCCGATCGTCGGTCCGGCGCATCGACGTCCGGCGGACGGACGAGACGCCCTTCACCGACTCGACCCAGGTGGTCACCGCCACCCGCTGCGCGGGCAGCACCGACGACAGGTAGTCGACCTCGTGGCGCCGCACGACCCAGATCGCCCCCAGGCGGCGATAGGCGGCGTTGTCCCACCCCACCGCCGCCGAGTGGGCGAGCGCGACCTCCAGGATCCAGCGCACATAGACGAGGTTGGAGACGTGGCCGAGGTCGTCGATGTCGGCCGGCGCCGGCGCGAGCTCGATCGTGTGCTGCACCCGGCCATCCTACGCCAGGGTCGACCGCGGTCACGTCCGGGGGCCGGCCGGGGCCGGGTTTCCTTGCCCGCTCGCGCGGTTGTCTGCGACCATGGCGTCATGCTGCGCTCCCGGGCTCGTCGCTCCCCCTGGATCTCCGCCGCGGCCGCGGTCGCGATCGCCACCTTCGTCGCCGCCTGCGGCCCCAGCACCGGCCGCGACGACGGCGACGGCGGCGGCAGCGGCGACGGCGGCACCATCGACGGCCCGCCGCCGTGCGTGAACCTGGAGTGCCTGCAGGTGACCTGCCCCGGCGGCGGCACGACGCGGCTCACCGGCACGATCTACACGCCCAAGGGCGACCTGCCGCTGCCCAACGTCACGGTCTACGTCCCCAACGCCGACCTCCTGCCCCTGCCCGAGGGCGTCACCTGCGAGCGCTGCGACGGCTTCATCTCGGGGGCGCCGCTGGTGCGCACGGTGTCCGACGTCGACGGCACCTTCGCGCTCGACAACGTCCCGGTCGGCAGCAACATCCCGCTGGTGATCCAGACCGGCAAGTGGCGGCGCCTGGTCACCGTCCCCGGCACCGACGCCTGCGTCGACAACTTCGTCAGCCCCGCGCTGACGCGGCTGCCCCGCAACAAGAGCGAGGGCAACCTGCCGCGGATCGCGCTCACCACCGGCGGCGCCGACGCCGTCGAGTGCCTCCTGCGCAAGGTCGGCATCGACGACAGCGAGTTCACCCGCGAGGAGGGCACCGGCCGGGTGAACTTCTACAACGGTCGCAGCGGCTCGAGCGCCTTCGCCGCCTCGCTCGGCGGCCAGAGCTTCACCGCCGCGCCCACCTTCTGGGACTCGCTGGCCGGGCTCTCCCCGTACGACGTCGTCCTCCACTCCTGCGAGGGCTTCAACGACGCCAACAACAAGAGCGCCAACGCCCGCCAGGCCCTCATGGACTACACCGCGCTCGGCGGCCGCGTGTTCATGTCGCACTACCACAACTGGTGGCTGCGCTCGGGGCCGGCGCCGTGGCCGACCCTGACCTCGAGCTGGCGCGACGAGTGCTGCCCGAGCGGCCCCATCACCGTCACGATCAACACCGCCTTCGATCGTGGCCGCCAGCTCGCCGACTGGCTGCTCCTGACCGGGGCCTCGACCGTCCTCGGCCAGATCCCGGTGGTGAACCCGCGGGCCACGATGACCGACGTGAACACCTCGCTGGGCGAGCTGTGGGCCACCGGCAGCCCGTCGGGCACCGTGCGGCCGCAGTACGTGGCGTTCAACACCCCGCTGTCGGCGCCGGAGGAGGAGCGCTGCGGGCGCGTGGTCTTCAGCGACCTCCACGTCTCGGGCGGCTCCGGCCGCGACACCCCGGGCCAGGCCTTCCCCAACGGCTGCACCACCACCGACCTCCTGCCCCAGGAGAAGGCCCTCATCTACATGTTCTTCGACATCACCGGCTGCATCGACCCGCCGATCCCCTGAGCTGGGGGGGCCACGCCGAAACGCCGAAACGCGACGGGGGCCGCCGTGAGGCAGCCCCCGTGCTGGTTCCGGACCGACGCGGCCGCGGCCGCGCGGCCGCCTACTTGGCCTTGGCGACCACGAAGAACTTGATCATCGCGGTCACGCCGGCCGACAGCTTGACCGGCACCTCGTACTTGCCGAGGGCCTTGATCGGCGCCTCGAGCACCACCTGGCGGTGGTCGAGGTCGACGCCGGCCTTCTTGAGCTGCTCGGTGATGTCGCGGCTGGTGACCGAGCCGAACATCCGGTCCTCCTCGCCGACCTGGCGGTCGAACTGGAGGGTCACGACGTTGATGCGCTCGGCCTGGGCCTCGGCGCCGGCCCGCTCCTTGGCGACCTTGCGCGCGATCACGCGCTTCTCGTGCTCGAGGCGGTGGACGTTGGCGGCCGTGGCCGACACCGCCATGCCCCGGGGCACGAGGTAGTTGCGGCCGAAGCCGGGCTTGACGGTGACGAGCTCACCGGCCGCGCCGAGGTTGGGGACGTCCTGGGTGAGGATGACCTGCATGGGCATGGGGGCTCTCCTCTCACTCGCCGGTGACCGAGATCGGCAGGAGCGCGAGCATGCGCGCCCGGCGGATCGCGACCGAGATCGCGCGCTGGTGCTTGGCGCACGAGCCGCTGATCCGGCGCGGGACCATCTTGCCGCGGTCGGTGATGAAGCTGCGGAGCAACTGGGGGTTCTTGTAGTCGATGACGGTGGCGGTCTCGCTGCAGAAGCGGCAGACCTTGCGGCGCGACGAGCCGCCGCGGCCCATCTTGCCGCCGCGGCCGCGATCGTCGCCCTTGTCGTCGATGTCTTCCTCGATGCGCGACATGGCTCAGCTCTCCTCGGTCTTGGTGGCGGCGTCGTCCTCGAACCCGGGGGCGACGTAGTCGTCCTCGTCGTCGTCGCTGGACCCGTCGCTGGGCTCGCCGCCGCGGATGAGGAACAGGTCCTCCTCGTCGGCGGCGGTGCTGGCGGCGCGCTCGTAGCTGGTCTCGTCGAGCTCGGACGGCCGGGCGTCGGCCACGACGTTCTCGTCGACCTTGACCGTCATGTAGCGGATCACGTGGTCGAGCATGCGCAGGTTGCGCTCGGTCTCCTCGACGACGCCGGGGCTGGCCAGGTAGCGCCAGTACAGGTAGATGCCCTTGCGCTCCTTGGACACCTCGTAGGCGAGGCGGCGCTTGCCCCAGTTGTCGACCTTGAGCACCTTGCCGCCCAGGCCCTCGATGATGCCCTTGACCTTGGTGTTGACCTCGGCCACGCCGTCGTTGGCGGTGTTGGGCCGCAGGATGTACACCGTCTCGTACTCGCGCGACGTGCCGGGCGCGTCGCGCAGACTCTCGAGTCTCGCCATGTTCGTGGAACCTCTCGGGTGATGCCCGTCCACGCCGACATGGCGGGGCGAGCGAGGTGAAGGGCGGCTTTCTAGCAGCCCCCCGGGCCCGGCCGCAACCCTTACGGCAGACGGGTCGACCCAGCGCGGCCCCGCCCGCGCGCGTCGTCAGGCGCTGACCGGCGGCTTGCCGTTGAAATCATTCATGGCGGCGGCGAGGCCCAGCCCCACCACGGCCTCGACCGCGTCGGCGGCACGGGCGACGATGGCCTCGACCAGGGCCGCCTGGGCGCCCGGGAAGTCGCCCAGCACCCAGCCCGACACGTCCTTGCCGCCGCCGGCGCGCGGGTCGAGCCCGCCGGTGGCGGTGCCCGGGGTCGGGCCCGGCTTGCCGACGCCGACCCGCACCCGGGCGAAGGCGCTGCCGCCGGTCTGGGCCTGGATGGAGCGCAGGCCGTTGTGGCCGCCGTGGCCGCCGCCCTGCTTGAGCCGGACCACGCCGAGGTCGAGATCGATCTCGTCGTGGACGACCAGCAGCTCGTCCAGGCCGACGCCGTAGAAGGCCAGGGCGCGCTGGACCGCGAACCCCGACAGGTTCATGAACTCCATCGGCTCGAGCAGCACCACCTTCTGGCGGCCGCGGGGCGTGACGATGACGCCGGTCGCGGTGTGGCCGCCCAGCTTGCCGCCGGCGCGCAGCTCGCCGAGGCCGTGGCGCCGGGCCACGGCCTCCACCACCTGGAAGCCGATGTTGTGCCGGTTGCGGGCGTACTTCGCGCCCGGGTTGCCGAGCCCGACGATCATCCACATGGCCGACCTCGCAGATCGCCGCGGGGGCCGGCGTCAGGCCGGCCCGCGGCTCACTTCTTGGCCGCCGGCTTGGCCGCCGCCGCGGGCGCCGCCTTGGCGTCCTTGGCCGGCGCCGCCTTGCCCGCCGCCTTGGCGTCCGCCGCCGGGGCCGCCTCGGCGGTCTCCGCCGCCGGGGCCTTCTCGGCCTCGGGCGCGGTCAGCGAGACCACGGCCTCGCGGGCGCCGGTCACCGCGGTCACGCCCTCGGGCAGCGCGACGTGGCTGACGTGGAGCACGTCGCCGATCTCGAGCGACGACACGTCGATGACCAGCTTGACCGGGATGTCGGCCGGCTTGCAGCGGACGTCGATCGAGCGCATGACGGTGTGGATGATGCCGCCGTGGATGACGCCGGCCGGCTTGCCGACCTGCTCGAGCGGCACCGTGGCCACGACCTCGCGCGACGGGTCGATGGCGAGGAGGTCGACGTGGGTGACGTCGCGGCGCACCGGGTCGAGCTGGTACTCCTTGAGCAGCGCCGACAGCGTCCGCACCGGCTTGCCCGCCTCCTCGACGGTCACCGCGATCACGGTGTTCTGGCGGCGCACCGGGTCGAGCGCGGCGCGCAGCGCCTTGACGTCGACGACGATGGGGAACGGCGCGATCGGGCCCTCGCTCGAGGCGCCGTAGCAGACGCCCGGGACCTTGCCCTGGGCGCGGAGCTGACGGGCCGGGCCCTTGCCCGAGTTGGTACGGAGAGTGACGGTGAGCTGTCCGACTTGCATGACGTTCCTCGTGGCGGTGGCGGGTGCCCGGGTCAGGCCCGGTTCACATGAAGAGCGAGCTGATGGAGTCGCCGTGGTGGATGCGCTTGATGGCCTCGCCGAGCAGGCGACCCACCGACTTGACGCGCACCTTGGCGCAGGCGTGGCCGGCCTCGGTGAGCGGGATCGTGTTGGTGACGACGACGTGCGACAGCGGCGAGTCGGTGATGCGCTGCACCGCCTTGCCCGAGAACACCGGGTGGCTGGCGCAGGCCGCGACCTGGGCCGCGCCGGCGGCCTTGATCGCGGACGCCGCGTTGGTCAGGGTGCCGGCGGTGTCGATGATGTCGTCGACGATGACGGCGCGCTTGCCCTTGACGTCGCCGACGATGTTCATGACCTCGGAGACGTTGGCGGCGGCGCGGCGCTTGTCGATGATGGCGAGGGTCGAGCCCAGGCGCTTGGAGAAGGCGCGGGCGCGCTCGACGCCGCCGGCGTCGGGCGACACCACGACCGTGTCGTCGCCGCCGTAGCCCAGGGCGCGCAGCTCGTCGATGAGCACCGGCATCGCGAACAGGTGATCGAACGGGATGTCGAAGAAGCCCTGGATCTGGCCGGCGTGGAGATCCATCGCCAGGGCGCGGTCGGCGCCGGCGGCGGTGAGCAGGTTGGCCACCAGCTTGGCGGTGATGGGGGTGCGCGGCTTGGACTTGCGGTCCTGCCGCGCGTAGCCGAAGTACGGGATGATGGCGACGATGCTGCCGGCCGACGCGCGCTTGAGCGCGTCGACCATGATGAGCAGCTCCATCAGCGACTGGTTGGGTGGGGTACAGGTGGGCTGCACCACGAAGCAGTTCACGCCGCGGACGTTCTCGCCGATCTCGACGTAGATCTCGCCGTCCGAGAAGTGCGTGACGTCGGCCCGCCCCAGCGGGATCTCGACGAACTTGCACACCTCCTCCGCCAGCGCCCGGTTGGCGTTGCCCGTGAAAATCGACAGTGCCTTGAGCACGGCGGTCTCCGGAGGTCAGGAGGTGAGGAGCTCCCCGGGGATCGGGGAGCGAGCGATCTACCCCCAAACCCGCCTCAGGTCAACGGTTTCCCGGTGCCAGCCCCAGCACCTGGGCCCGCGCCACCAGCCGCGCGAGCGCCCGGGCCTCCAGCCGCTCGGCCTCCTCGACCAGGAGCACGGGGACGCCGCCGTCGATGCGGTAGCGCAGCCCCGAGGCCTCGCACAGGAGGAACGCCTGGTCGGGCTGGTCGCCGGCCTCACCGCCAGCGAAGTAGAGCAGCGGCTGCCGGGACTCGGGGCACACCAGCGCCGCCAGGAGATCGGGGGACAGGGTCATGGCGGCGCCCACCCTAGCAGGTCGGCCGGCCGAAGCGGACCCCCGTTGCGCGGGTCGCGGAGGCCGAACCCGAGCCCCGAGCCCCTTCGACTCCGCCCAGGGTGAGCGGGTCATTCAGCCCGAGCCCCTTCGACCCCGCCCCTCCGGGGCTTCACTCCTGACGAACGGCGCCGGCAAGCCCCCCGGACAGCCCTTGTCGGCCTTCGACACGCCCTCGCTGGCGCTCGGGCGGCTCCTAACGAACGGCGTCGGCAAGCGCCCGACATCACTCGCGCGATGGCCGCAGCTTGTCGGCCTTCGACACGCCCTCGCTGACGCTCGGGCGGCTCAGGCCGACCGGAGAGATGCAGCTCGCCGTTCGTTTCCCGCAATCTCCGACCGCGGTCGGTGAAGGGCTCAGGCCGACCGGAGCGATGGGCTCGCCGTTCGTTTCCCGCAATCTCCGACCGCGGTCGG
>CAADGB010000198.1 GCA_900696455.1 uncultured delta proteobacterium | reverse complement strand
TTCACCGATCTCGATCTGCGCGACCCCCACGTCTACGTCAGCTTCCTCGGCTGCCGCGACGTGACCGACACCCAGCTCGTCGGCTTCTCGGTCAACAACGAGCTGCAGACCGCGATCCGGACCGACGACGACGGCGACGGCCTGCTCGAGCTGTCGCCGACGATCGTGTTCCGCGCCTTCACCCAGGCCGCCGGCGCGAGCCACGCCATGGAGCTCCACTTCGCCGACTGCACGGCGCCGCTGGCCAGCACGAGCTGCCGGCCGGGCGGCGGCCAGGTGATCATGGCCACCGCCACCAACCAGTCGTCGGGCACCTGCCTGGGCATCCTGCCCGGCACGGTGCGGCCGTACACCCCGGCGGTGACCCAGACCTCGTCGCCGTGCTTCGTGAGCAGCGCGGTCACGGTCACGATCGACCTGTCGGGGATCCCCATCGTCCTGCGCGACGCCCGGCTGGCCGCCACCTTCGTCGGCAACCCCGCCGGCAGCCTGACCAACGGCCTCCTGCGCGGCTTCATCAGCGAGGCCGACGCCAACGCCACGATCATCCCGTCGAGCTTCCCGCTGGTCGGCGGCCAGCCCCTCAGCTCGCTCCTGCCCGGCGGCGACCCGCCCGGCCCCAACAACACCAACTGCGCCGCCCACTCCGACGTCGACACCAACAACGGCGTGCGCGGCTGGTGGTTCTACCTGAACTACCCCGCCGCCCGCGTCCCGTGGAGCGACAACTGACCCGCTGACGCCCGCGCGACGCCGTCCTTACCCGCTCGGCCAGAGCTCTTCACCGACGCGGTCGGGGATGCCTCGGCTCGTGTTGCGTTCGGCAACGCGCCGCGCCGGGCTGCCCCGCTCGCGCGCGCGATGCCGCGGCGCGCCGTCTCGTCATCTCGCCCACCTGGCCGTGCGCACGCGGCTTGCTGAACCCGCGTCCATGGCGGTCGCGCGCGGAGCCCACGCGTCCATCTCCGGCCCCGGCCCCGGCCCCGGCCCCGGCCCCGGCCCCGGCCCCGGCCTCGGCCTCGGCCTCGGCCTCGGCCTCGGCCTCCTCCTCCTCGCGCTCGCCGCGTGCCCATCGGCGCAGGCCCCACCCGGCGACCCGGGGCCCGACGCGACCCGCCCGACGCCGTTCTCCCCGCCCCGCGGCGCGACCTGGGCACCCGACGCCGTGGCCGTCCACTTCCGCCTGGCGGCGCCCCGCGCCACCCGCGTCGAGGTCTGGCTCTACGCCGAGCCGCTCGCCGCCGCCGAGCGTCTGGTCCTGGTCGCCGCGCGCGGGCTCAGCGGCGACTGGCAGGCGAAGGCGACGGCCGCCGAGCTCGCCGCCGCCGGCCTCGCGGCCACCGCCGGCGCGCCGCTCTGGTACGGCTACCGCGTCTGGGGCCCGTCGTGGACGTACGACCCGGCGTGGACGCCGGGCTCGGAGCTCGGCTTCGTCGCCCGGGTCACCGCCGACGGCGACCGGATGAACCCCAACAAGCTGCTCCTCGATCCGTACGCGCGCGAGGTCAGCCACGATCCGCGCACGCACCTGGCCGGTGGCGCGACCAGCGGCGACGCCTACCGCACCGACGACGCCTTCCGCGCCGTCGACAGCGCCCCGGTCGCGCCCAAGGGCCTGGTGCTGCCGCCCGACCTCCAGGCCGAGGTCGCCGATCCCGCCGCGCTCGGCGTCCGCCCCGAGCGCGCGCTCGCCGACGACATCATCTACGAGGTCCACCTGCGCGGCCTCACCGCCGCCGACGCCACGCTGCCGTGCGCCGGCACCTACGCCGCGGCCGCCGCCCGCGCGCCCGAGCTCGCCGCCCTCGGCGTGACCGCGATCGAGCTCCTGCCGGTCCACGAGACCCCCAACGACACCAACGACCTCGATCCCGACAGCGCCGCCGGCGACAACTACTGGGGCTACTCGACGCTCGCCTTCTTCGCGCCCGATCGCCGCTACGCCTGCGATCGCGCGCCGGGCGGCCCCACCCGCGCGTTCCGCGCCATGGTCCGCGCCTTCCACGACCACGGCCTCAAGGTCCTCCTCGACGTCGTCTACAACCACACCAGCGAGGGCGGCGGCGGCTCGCTCCTGTCGTTGCGGGGCATCGACAACGCCACCTACTACCAGCTCTCGCCGTCGGGCACCGGCTTCACCGACCACACCGGCATCGGCGCCAACACCAACGCCCGCAGCTCCGAGCTGCGCGATCTCGTCCTCGACTCGCTGACGTACTGGTCGCGCGATCTCGGCGTCGACGGCTTCCGCTTCGACCTCGCGCCGGTGCTCGCCAACGGCTGCGACCGCGGCTGCTTCCGCTTCGCGCCCGACGAGCCCGGCAACATCCTGGTCCGCGCCGCCACCGAGCTGCCGGCGCGCCCGGCGGGCGGCGGCCGCGGCGTCGACCTCATCGCCGAGCCGTGGGCGATCGGCGCCGGCACCTACCAGGTCGGCCGCTTCCCCGCCGGCTGGGCCGACTGGAACGATCAGTACCGCGACCACGTCCGGCGCGACGTCAACCTCGTCGGCGTCGAGACCGTGACCCTGGGCGGCCTCGCCGATCGCATCGCCGGCTCGCCCGGCCTCTTCCGCGCCGGCGGCCGCGGCCCGTCGGCGTCGGTCAACTTCATCGTCGCCCACGACGGCCTGACCCTGAACGACCTCCACGCCTGCAACGGCAAGAACAACGGCCAGCCCTGGCCCTACGGCCCGTCGGACGGCGGCACCGACGCCAACTGGGCCTGGGACCACGGCGGCGACCGCGCCCGCCAGCGCCAGGCCGCGCGCACCAGCCTGGCGCTCCTCATGCTGTCCACCGGCGTGCCCATGATGCTCGGCGGCGACGAGGTCCTGCGCAGCCAGCGCTGCAACAACAACGCCTACAACCTCGACTCGATCGCCTCCTGGCTCGACCCCACCGCCGCCACCCGCGAGGCCGCGTTCCTCACCTTCCCCCGCCGCCTGCTCGCCTTCCGCCACGCCCACCCCGCGCTCCGCCGCCGCACCTGGCACGACGCCACCTCGCTCCGGTGGCTCGGCGCCGACGGCCAGCCGCTGCCCGCCGCGGCCTTCTCCGATCCCGGCGCCCAGTTCCTCGCCTGGCGCCTGGCCGGCGGGGCAGGGGGGGACAGCGGCGGCGGCGGCGGCGGTGGCGGTGGCGGTGGCGGTGGCGGCGGTGGCGGTGGCGGCGGTGGCGTCGAGTCGGTGCGGTCGCTCTACGTCGCCTACAACGGCGGCACCACCGTCGCCGCCGTCACCCTGCCGCCGCTCACGCCGGGCGCCGCCTGGTACCGCGTCGCCGACACCGCAGCCTGGCTCGAGCCCGAGGCCAACATCGCCGAGCCCGGCGCCGAGTACCGCATGAACGGCCTCCGCTACGACGTCGCGCCGCGCTCCCTGGCCCTGTTCCTCGAGCGCTGACCGCCGAGGGCCGTGTGCAGCTGGAGCTTGCGGGAAGCGAACCGCGAGCCCATCTCTCCGCTCGGCCGGAGCCCTTCCCCGACCGCGGTCGGAGCTCGCGGGAGACGAACGGCGAGCCCCATCTCTCTCTCCGGTCGGCCTGAGTCCTTCCCCGACCGCGGTCGGAGCTCGCGGGTACGAACGGCGAGCCCCATCTCTCCTCCGGTCGGCCTGAGCCCTTCACCGACCGCGGTCGGAGCTCGCGGGTACGAACGGCGAGCACATCTCTCTCTCCGGTCGGCCCGAGCCCTTCACCGACCGCGGTCGGAGATGGCGGGTACGAACGGCGAGCACATCTCTCTCTCCGGTCGGCCTGAGCTCTTCACCGACCGCGGTCGGAGATGGCGGGAAACGAACGGCGAGCTGCATCTCTCCGGTCGGCCTGAGCCGCCCGAGCGTGAGCGAGGGCGTGTCGAAGGCCGACAAG
>CAADGB010000197.1 GCA_900696455.1 uncultured delta proteobacterium | reverse complement strand
GGGCAGGCTCGACACCGCGCGCAGCGGGTCGTTGCCGCTGGCGGGCAGGGTGCGGAGCTGGTCGGCGTCGAGGGTGTGCCGGGGCCGGCCGCGGCCGCGCCCAGGATCACGATCGTCGCCAGCGTGCGCCTCACCATGGCGCCGATGGTAGCGACGACGGCGGGCTCAGAGCAGCTTCTCGAGCAGCCGATCGAGGTGATCCAGATCGTGGTAGCGGATCGTGAGCGTCCCCGACTTCTTCGCCTCGGGCCCGCCGCCCGGTTCGTCCTCGTCGAGCGCGACCGGTCCGCCCAGGGCGCGGGTCAGGCGCTCCTCGAGATCGCGGGCGGCCGCGCTCTTGGCCACCGGCTCGCGCCCGCGCCGCGGCTTGCCCGCCCCCGGCTCGCGCGCGGGCGCGTCGAGGCGCTCGCGCACCAGCTTCTCGGTGGCGCGCACCGACAGCCCGCGCGCCACCGCCATCCGCGCCAGGGTCTCGATCGCCGCCTCGTCGTCGAGGCCGAGCAGGGCGCGGGCGTGGCCCATGCTCAGGCGCCGCTCCTCGACCAGGGCGCGCACCGGCGGCGGCAGCCGCAGGAGGCGCAGCGCGTTGGCCACCGTCGAGCGGTCCTTGCCGACCTGGACGGCGACCTGCTCCTGCGTGAGGCCGAACTCGTCGACCAGGCGGTGGAACGCCGCCGCCTCCTCGATCGGGTTGAGGTCGGCCCGCTGCAGGTTCTCCACCAGCGCGCGCTCGAAGGCCTCGCGGGTGTCGACGTCCTGGATGACCACCGGCACCTGGAGCTGGCCGGCGCGCTGGGCGGCGCGCCACCGACGCTCGCCGGCGATGAGCAGGTAGCCGCCGCCGTGGCGCGGCCGCACCACCAGCGGCATGATCACGCCGTGGGCGCGGATCGAGGCCGCCAGCTCGTCGAGCTCGGCCTCGCCGAAGTGACGGCGCGGCTGCTCGGGGCTGGGGTGGACGTCCTCGATGGCGGCCTGGAAGTAGGTGCGGACGCGCTCGGGGATCGCGGCGGGGACGGGGCCCGGCGCCGGCGTGGCGGGGCGCGCCGGCGCTCCCGGCATCAGCGCGCCCAGGCCGCGGCCCAGGCCGCGCTTCTTGTCGCGCGGCGGCTCGCTCACGCCGCGCCTTCGGCCGGGGCGGGCGCCGGCGGCGCCGCGCCCAGCCGGTGCAGCAGCTCGTCGGCGACCGCCAGGTAGCTGCGGGCGCCGGGGCTGCGGAAGTCGTAGAGCAAGGCCGGCTTGCCGTGGGACGGCGCCTCCGACAGCCGGACGTTGCGCGGCACCAGGGTGTCGAAGACCTTGTCCCCGAAGAACGACTGGACCTCGCCCCGCACCTGGGCGGCCAGGTTGGTCCGGGCGTCGTACATGCAGAACACCACGCCGTCGATGGTGAGGCGCGGGTTGTAGGCGTCGCGCACCCGCTCGATGGTCGCCGACAGGCTGGAGATGCCTTCGAGGGCGAAGTACTCGGCCTGCATCGGCACCACCACGCCGTCGGCGGCGACCAGGGCGTTGAGCGTGAGCATGCCCAGCGAAGGCGGGCAGTCGATCACGACGTAGTCGAAGCGATCGCGGACCTCGTCGAGGGCGTCGGCCAGGATGCGCTCGCGGCGCTCGGCGCTGATGAGCTCGATCTCGGCGCCGACCAGGTCGGTGGTGGCCGGCGCCACCCACAGCGTGGTGATGTCGGTCGGCCGGATGACGTCGGCCAGGGCGACGTCGCCGACCAGGGCGTCGTAGACCGACAGCTCGACGCGCTGGCGTGGGTAGCCGACGCCCGACGACGCGTTGCCCTGCGGATCGAAGTCGACCAGCAGCACGCGGTAGCCCCTGGACGCCACCGACGCCGCCAGGTTGATGGCGGTCGTGGTCTTGCCGACCCCACCCTTCTGGTTGGCGACCGCCACGATGCGAGTCATGACAGCGCGGTTACCACGTTCGTCTGACGGCGCGCTCGTCGGGAGGTCGGCCTTCTGATCCATGCACGAGCGATCGAGCCGGATGACCGCGCGCGCAAAAAACTTGGGATCTGTGATCCCTTCACTTACCTTGGGGGCAGATGTAGGACATGTAGTCCTCGTCCTTCGGGAGGCCCAAAAATGTCTTCGTTTCCGCGCGTCTATGGTTCGTTCGCCGAGTTCGAGCGTGAGGAGCTCCGGAAGCTGGAGTCGCTTCACACCTCGGTCTCCGACATGGTCGAGGAGCGCTTCAGCGAGGAGCTGGAGTTCGGCGGCACGGGCGACGCGCCCCGCCGCCGCGGCCGCCCGCGCAAGCACCCGCGCTGACGTTGCATCCGCGCCGCGCGCCTCGGCTCGCCGGCGCCCACGCGCTAGCCGATGTCGTACTCCTTGAGCTTCTTGTAGAGGGTCGAGCGATCGATCTCCAGGATGGCGGCGGCCTGGGCCTTGTTGCCACCGGTCGCCGCCAGCGCGGCGATGATGCCCTCGCGCTCCAGCTCGCGCAGCGAGCGCGCGGCCGGGGGCGCGGCCGCGGCCGCTGGCGCGTCGTGCGCCGGTGGCGGCGCCGCGCTCGCGGGTGGCGCCGAGGGTCCCGCGGCGATGACGAGCTCCGGCGCCGGGGACGACGGCGCGACCGGCGGCGTCGCCGCGGCCGAGGTCGCCGCGCCCAGCGCCATCGAGCCCAGGGGCGGGGTCGGGGGCGACGCGCGCCGCGCCGGCGCCGCGCGCGGTCCGAGGCTGGGCGGCAGATCACCCTCCTCGATCCACTCGCCGCGGCCGAGCACGACCGCGCGCTCGATGGCGTTGCGCAGCTCGCGCACGTTGCCCGGCCAGGGGTGGGCGCGCAGGGCGCGCATCGCCTCGGGGCGGAAGCCGACCACGCGGCGGCCGACCTGTGCCCGCATGCGGGCGAGGAAGTGCTCGGCCAGCAGCGGGATGTCGTCGGCGCGCTCGCGCAGGGGCGGCACCACGGTGTGGACGACGCTCAGCCGGTAGAAGAGGTCCTCGCGGAACAGCCCGCGGCGCACCATGTCGGAGAGGGCGCGGTTGGTGGCGGCGATCAGCCGGACGTCGACCGCGACCGGGCGCGTGCCGCCCACCCGCTCGAAGCGGCGCTCCTCGAGCACGCGCAGGAGCTTGGTCTGGAGCGCCAGCGGCATCTCGCCGATCTCGTCGAGGAAGAGCGTGCCCTTGTCGGCGGCTTCGAACCGGCCGAGCTTCTTCTCGGTGGCGCCGGTGAACGCGCCCTTCTCGTGCCCGAACAGCTCGCTCTCGATCAGGGTCTCGGTCAGCGCGGCGCAGTTGACGGCGACGCACGGGCCCTGGGCGCGCCGGCTCGCCCGGTGGAGGGCGCGCGCCACCATCTCCTTGCCCGAGCCGCTCTCGCCGCCGAGCAGCACGGTGGCGTCGGTGGGGGCGACCCGCGCCACCAGGTCGAACAGCGCGAGCGCCGCCGGCGAGCGGCCGATCAGCTCGCCGTCGCCGAGCCGCTCGTCGAGGGTGGCCTGGAGGGCGGCCTGGCCGCGGGCCAGCGTGCCCTGGGTGTCGGCGGCGGCCAGCGCGGCGCCGGCGATCTGGGCCAGGCACGCCGCCGCCATCACGTCGAGGCTGTCCCACGGCGTCGCGCCGCGGCGCTCGGCCCACAGCAGCGCGACCTCGTCGCCGGCGGCGAGCGGCACCGCCAGCGCCGCGCGCGGGCCGCCGGCGGCCGCGGCCTCGACCGCCATGGCCTTGCCGTGGCCGAGCACCTTGTCGAAGACGTCGCGGGGCAGCGCCAGGCTGCCGCCGGCGGGATCGCCGGCCGCCACCGCCGTGGCGATGGGCGCGGCCCGGCCGTCGCGCGGCTCGCGCGCGATCACGAAGCCGCGATCGGCGCCGAGCACGGCCAGGCAGGCCTCGGCGGTGGCGCGCGCCACCGCCTCGCGGCCGCGCCCGATCTCGCCCGGCAGGCGCTCGCCCAGCCCGGCCAGCGCCGCCAGGTGGCGGCGGGCGCGGGCCTCGCCCGGCGCCCCGGCCAGCGACATCAGCTCGCGGGTCCCGACCTCCATCGTCACCCGCGCCGCCGACGCCGGCCGCGTCACCGCCACGCCGTCGGCGGGCAGGAACGTCATCCGGGTCTGGCCGACGACGATCTCGTCGCCGGCCTCGAGGCGGTGGACGGCGACCCGCTGGCCGTTCACCAGGGTCTTGTTGCGGCTGCCCTCGTCGACGAGGCACAGCGCGCCGTCGCGGGGCTCGAGGCTGCAGTGGGCGCGCGACACCGCGGGGTCGGTGAGCTGGGCGGCGTTGTCGTCGCCGCGGCCGATGCCACCGCCGCGGGCCGGGATGTCGAACTCGCGGCCGAGGTCGGGACCGTCGATGACGATGAGGCGCGCCGGGGGCACGCCGCCATCGTACCGCGGTCCTCGCCGACGCGCGCCGGACCGCCCGCGCCCCGCGGCGCCCCGGGCCGGTCCACGGGGGCCGGACGCTGGTACGATGGTGGCGATGGACCGACGCCACCGCCTCCTGATCACCCTGACCCTGCTCCTCGCCGCCTGCGGCGGCACCCGCGCCGCGCCGACCACGCCCGCGCCCGCCGCGACCACGGGGACGCCGCCCGTGCCGACGGTGCCGACGGTGACCGAGGCCGCGCTCGATCCCGACACGCTGACGACCTTCATCCGCGAGCGCTTCCCGGCCGCGGTCGAGGCCGGCCGGATCGAGCTCGGCTACGGCAGCGGCGGAGTCGGCGACGAGCTCATCGAGGAGCTGGCGATCATGGGCATCACCACCACCACCCAGCTCGCCGCCATCGTGCCGCCCGACTTCGACACCCGCGGCTTCGCCGCCATCTCCCCCGGCGACGAGCCGACCATCGCCGGCCTCGTCCGCGACCTCCTCATCATCCACGACGTCCGCGGCTACTTCACCAGCGCCTGGCGCCAGCGCTGGGTGTCGACGGGCCGTCACGACTTCCCGGTGCCGGCCGCCTACGGCGTCGACTTCGCGGTCATGGAGGAGCTCGGGGTCTTCGGCGGCGACCACGACGACCCCTGCGCCGATTGAGCGCCGGCGCGGATCGCGCTACACCCGTGGCATGCGCTCTGCCGACATGCGCCGGACCGTGGGCCTGGGGGTCGCCGCGCTGGTCGCCGCGCTGGTCGCCGCGCCCGGCTGCGGCTCGAAGAGCAAGCCCGCGAGCACGCCCGGCGACGGCGACGGCGACGGCACCGCCACGCCGGTGATCACGGCCCAGACGCTCCTCGGCTGGGGCCTCACCGGCTACAACCCCGAGGCCGCGACGCCCACCACCCGCGTCTACCTCGAGGTCACCGATCACCACGGCGCCACCCAGAGCTACCCCATGGGGGAGGTGGCGGCGCCGTGCACCCCGGGCGCCGGCAACGCCGACGACATCATCACCGTGCTGTTCTGCCAGCGCGACGGCAAGGGCGCCGAGTACCGCGCGGTCTACCGCGGCGGCGCCGAGATCATCGTGCTGCGCCGCTGGGTCGCCCCCGACGACGATCCGGCCGAGCTCGAGCTGTCGTTCCAGGAGGTCGGGCGGGTGCCGGTGCCGACCGGCAGCAAGGTCAAGCCCGCGCCGTAGGCGCGGCGCCTCGCCTCGCGCGCGTGGCGCGCCTCGCGCACGTCGCGCGCCTCAGGTCGACGCCAGGGCGTCGACCATCTCCTCGAGCTCGTCGAACATCGCCTGGGCTTCGGCCTCGGGGATGGCGAAGGCGTCGGCGATCGTGCCCAGGAAGGCGAGCTCGGCGTCGTGGACCTCGAGATCGCACAGCGCGGTGACGCAGGCCAGGGTGTAGGCGACCCGCCGCGAGCCGTCGTCGAGGAGGGACGCGGCGTGCGCCAGGCGCGCGGCCGGCCCCTGCTGGGCCAGGAGCTGGGCGAGGTTGGCGAAGGTCTCGACGAAGAAGTCGTCGTCGAGCTCGGCGTGCAGCCAGGCCTGGAGGTTGGCCGTCAGGTTGCGGATCTCGTCGTCGGCGAGGTGGCCGTCGGCGGCCGCGGTCAGGAACGCGACCTCGAGCAGGGTGTGGAGGCGCGCCGCCTCGACGGCGAGATCGTCGGGCAGCCGCTCACCGAGCGCGCGCCGGCGGGTTTCGATCGTGGTCATGGGAGCGCAGGCTACCCCAAGTCCGGGCGCTCGACGCGCTCCGGGCCGCGGCGGTGACGCTCCAGGATGAAGAAGCTGAAGGTGGGCAGGCGCAGGGGACCGACCGCGTAGTAGGCCTTGCCCAGGAGCACGTCGGGATCGCCGGCGTCGACCTGGACCAGGTAGTCGCGCAGGCCGGCCGACGGGTCGAGGCGCGGGTTCCGGCCCTGGCCGTAGTCGAGGAGCAGCGCGTGCAGGTAGCGGTTGTCGCGCGCCGTGGCGTCGACCGGGGTGACCGTGTAGAAGCCGAAGCGCCTGGGGTGGGCATCGTCGGGCCGGGCCACCCACGGCGCGGTGGTCGCGTTCTGCTCGACCGGGCAGTTGTAGCCCCAGGTGCGGCCGCCCTCGGCCCAGAAGCCCTTGATGAACTTCTTGATGCCGAGCAGGCGGAACCACGGCGGGGTGTTGAGGCCGCGGAACTCCCAGCCGGCGAGCCCGGCGAGCGACGGCGTGGAGCCGCGCAGGAACACCTCCTCGAGCGCGGCCGGCGAGCTGCGGGCCAGCGCGAGCACGCGCTCGCCGGGGCGGTCGGGGCGCGCGGCGCGGTCCGCGGGATCGGCGGCGTCGGGTGTGCGCCCGGGGGCGGGGGCGGGGGCGGGGGCGGCGGCGGCGGCGGGCGGGGTCGCGGTCATGAGAACCTCTCGAGGTTGTCGAGGACGTGGGCGGCGGAGCGCGTGGCAAGCGCCATGATGGTCTCCATCGGGTTGACGCCGATCGGGGTGGGGAAGAGGCTGGCGTCGCACACCATCAGCCGCTCGGCGTCGTGGACCAGGCCGTGGCCGTCGGTGACGGCGCGGGTGCGGTCGGCGCCCATGGCCGCGGTGCCCATCATGTGCACGGTCACCACCTCCATCGCGCTGCGCGGGATGGGGTGGGCGTAGAGCAGGCGGGTGTCGTCGCCCGAGCGCAGGGTGGGCACGCCGGCGAACGGCGTGATGATCGAGCGGGCGCCGGCGGCGAACAGCAGCTCGGCGAGCAGCGCGACGCCGCGCACCAGCTTGTCGGCGTCGAACTGGGCGAGCTGGTAGAAGGCCTGGGGCCGGCCGTTGATCGTGCGCACCCGCCCGGTGGCGGTGTCCTCGCACAGCATGCCGGCGATCACGGTGCGGTCGTAGGCGTCCATCAGCGCGCCGAGCGCGGCGCCGCGCTCGTGGGAGGTCATCGCGATGACGGCGGGCGGGATGTTGACCGCCGCGAACAGGAGGCCCTCGCCCTCGAACTCGCGCACCTGGTAGGCCTGGTGTACGCCCTCCCAGCCCCGCACCGGCTCGTCGAAGGTGGCGACCAGCTTGACGTTGGGGTGGAGCGACAGGTTGTGACCCAGGCGCCCCGACGGCGAGCGCACGCCGGAGCGGGCGAGCAGCGCCGGGGTCTGGATGGCGCCGCACGCCGCCACCACCAGCTTGGCCCGCACCGTCACCCGCGGTCCCGGCCGCTCGCCCTCGCCGACGACGCGGCCGGCGACGCCGATCGCGCGCTTGCCATGGAGGAGGATGCGCTCGACCTTGACGTCGGACAGGAGGCGCGCGCCGAAGTGCAGGGCCCGCGGCACGTAGCTGACCAGCGCCGACTGCTTGGCGCCGGTGGGGCAGCCGAAGGCGCAGTTGTTGGAGCCGGCGCAGTGGACCTGGTTGCGCAGGTTGGGGATGACCTTCCAGCCCTTGGCGTCGGCGCCGCGCTTGAGCAGCTCGTTGTCGCGGCCGACGGTCTCGGGATCCTGGTGGCGGACGTGGATGCGGCGCTCGACGCGGGCGAAGTGCGCCTCCATGTCCGGCGCCTCGATGTGCTCGAGGCCGGCCTCCCGCCGCCACCGCTCGAGGATGCGCTCGGGCGTCCGCCACGACATGCCGCCGTTGATCACGGTCGAGCCGCCGACGGCGCGGCCCTCCTGGAACATCACCGGCGGATCGCCGATGGCCATCGACGCCCCGCCGTCGCGGTAGAGCTGGCGGGTCATGGCCGAGGCCTGGGCGGTGAAGTCGCGGGTGGTCCAGTAGCGGCCCTCCTCGATCATCACGACGTCGAGGCCGGCCTCGGCCAGCTCGGCGGCCAGGGTGGCGCCGCCGGCGCCCGAGCCGACGATGACGACGTCGGCGTCGAGCACGGTGTCGCCGCGCAAGGTGTCGCGGGTGAAGACCCGGTCGGGGACCGCGCCCTGGGCCACGGCCGGGCGGGGCAGCGCCACCATCAGCCCACCTCCGTGCGCGGTCGGCGCACCGGCGGCCGCAGCGGGTCGGGCGCGACGATCGCGGCCTCGGCCCGGCGGATGTCGTCGCCGTAGACCTGGAGGCGGCGGCGCGTGACCTGCTCGATCCAGGCCTGGGGCGTGTAGCCCAGGCGCGCCAGCATCGCCGGCTGCTCGTAGCAGCCGAACTTGAGGAGCTGGCCGACGGCGTGGGTCAGCTCGCGCTCGACCGGGGTGAGGCCGCGCTCCCAGCGCTCGAACCAGCGCTCGGCCAGCTCCGGCGGGAGCCGGTGGGCGCGGCGGCCGCGCGCCGCCGGCCACACCATCGCCGCCAGATCGTACGTGGTGAGGCCGAGCACCAGGCCGCGCCGGAACAGCGGCGGCACCGCGCTCATGGTGAGGGCGACGTGGTCGACGATGGCGGCGGTCAGGCCCAGCGCCACCGCCTCGGGCGGGCACACCACCGGCACCAGGCTCTCGAGGACGCGCCGGACCGCGGGCGGGTGCTGGTAGCTCACGCGATCATCTCCAGCGCGCGGGTGAGGGCGGCGGCGTGGCGCTCGAGGTAGGTGGTGACCAGGGCGGCGGCCTCGTCGGCGTCGCCGCGATCGATCGCGTCGAGGTAGGCGTTCGAGGCCTCGAGGTAGTCGTCGGGCACCCGCACCTGGTTGGTGACGGTGGCGGCGATGTCGAGGTAGACGCCGGCGACGCGGTTGAGCATCCACACCGCGGGCAGGAAGCCAGCGGCCTCGACCACCGCGCGCATCACCAGGAAGTCCTCGCGCACGAACAGCGCCGGGGCGTGGCGGGCGGCCCACGCCCGCGCGAGCTGGGCGCGGGCGGCGACGGTGCCCTGGCCGCCGGCCAGGCGCGGCGTGACCATGTGGGCGACGTCGCGGGTGATCACGCGGCGCAGCGCGAGGAGATCGAGCAGGAGGCGGCCGGCGGTGGGCAGGAGCGGCGACGGCCGGGCGTAGCGCAGGTACGCCGGCAGCACCTCGATCGACCACTCGGCGAGCGGCCGCACCACCACGCCCGAGCCCCGCCGCGGCTCGACGAGCTGCCACTCGCCGAGCCGGCGCAGGGCCTCGCGCAGGGTGGGGCGGCTGGCGCCGAGGTGCTTGGACAGCTCGCGCTCGGCCGGGAGCCGGGCGCCGGGCGCGTAGGTGCCGCGCATGATCTCGACGAGCAGCGCCTCGAGCACGCTTTCGATGGCGGTGTGGTGGCCGCCGCCGGTCGTCGTGGTACTGTCGGTCATGATGGTCATAGTGGTCTTACCAGTTGGTAAGACCACTATGGGGCATGTCGGTGCGCCTGGCAAGGGGTACCTGGCCCAACGTGCGGGCCGCCGTGGCCTGGGGCCTCCAAGTGCCTGTCATTAGAGGCAGGTCACCTTGACGCCTCCGTCGGGCGATGAGTAGGTTTCGCCCATGTCGAAGACCAAGGCTGGGGGAGACCAGCCCGTCGAGATCCCGGACACCCTGCCGATCCTGCCGCTCAGGAACTCGGTCCTGTTCCCGGGCTCCATCATCCCGATCGATGTCGGCCGCCGCAAGTCGGTGCGGCTGGTCGAGGACGCCATCGCCAAGGAGCGCCCGGTCATCGGCATCCTCACCCAGCGCGACGCGCGCACCGAGGATCCGACGTCGGGCGACCTCTACACCGTCGGCTGCGCCGCGCGCATCCTCAAGGTGATCAAGCTCGCCAAGGACAACTTCAGCGTGATCCTCCAGGGGGTCAGCCGCTTCGACGTCACCGGCTTCGACGGCAACGAGCCGTTCCTGTCGGCCAAGGTCCGGGCGGTGCCCGACCCGACGACGTCCGACGTCGAGCTCGACGCGCTGGTGATGAACCTGAAGGACATCGCCAAGCGCGTGGTCAAGCTGATGGAGGCGGTGCCCAAGGAGGCCGGCGCGCTGGTCGACTCGGTCACCGAGCCCGGTCACCTCGCCGATCTCATCACCTCCAACCTCGAGCTCGAGGTCGCCGAGAAGCAGGACATCCTCGAGACCTTCGACATCAAGACCCGCACCCGCAAGGTGCTGCAGTTCCTGTCGCGCCAGCTCGAGGTGCTCAAGGTCCGCGAGCGCATCAACACCCAGGTCCAGGAGGAGATGGGCCGCAACCAGCGCGAGTACGTGCTGCGCCAGCAGCTCAAGGCCATCAAGGAGGAGCTGGGCGAGCTCGACGACGGCGGCGGCGACCTCGACGAGTTCGGCGAGAAGATCGCCAAGGCCAAGATGCCCGAGGAGGCCGAGAAGACGGCCAAGAAGCAGTTCGATCGGCTCAAGGGCATGCAGCCGTCGAGCGCCGAGTACACCGTCACCCGCACCTACCTCGAGTGGCTGGTCGAGCTGCCGTGGTCGATCTCGACCGAGGACCACATCGAGCTGGCCGAGGTCCGGCGCTGCCTCGACGAGGACCACTACGATCTCGACAAGGTCAAGAAGCGCATCGTCGAGTACATGGCGGTGCGCAAGCTCAAGGACGACAAGAAGGGCCCGATCCTGTGCCTGGTCGGCCCGCCCGGCGTCGGCAAGACCTCGCTCGGCCGCTCGGTGGCGCGCGCCATCGGCCGCAAGTTCGTGCGCATCTCGCTCGGCGGCGTGCGCGACGAGGCCGAGATCCGCGGCCACCGCCGCACCTACGTCGGCTCGCTCCCCGGCCGCATCATCCAGGGCATCAAGAAGGCCGGCACCAACAACCCGGTGTTCGTCCTCGACGAGATCGACAAGCTCGGCCACGACTTCCGCGGCGATCCGTCGAGCGCGCTGCTCGAGGTCCTCGACCCCGAGCAGAACTCGACCTTCTCCGACCACTACCTCGAGGTCACCTTCGATCTGTCGAAGGTGATGTTCATCGCCACCGCCAACCAGCTCGACCCCATCCCGTGGGCGCTGCGCGATCGCCTCGAGATCATCGAGCTCCCGGGCTACACCCGCCAGGAGAAGAAGATGATCGCGCGCTCGTTCCTGGTGCCCAAGCAGCTCGACGAGCACGGCCTGGGCAACGAGCGCTGCGAGATGACCGACGAGGCCATCTTCGAGGTCATCGACAGCTACACGCGCGAGGCCGGCGTCCGCAACCTGGAGCGCGAGATCGGCTCGACCTGCCGCGCGGTCGCGGTCAAGGTCGCCGAGGGCAACGCCCGCGACCACGAGGTCATCGACGTCGAGCAGGTGCGGGAGTACCTGGGGCCGATGAAGTTCGTGAGCGAGGTCGCCGATCGCACCAGCGAGCCCGGCGTGGCCACCGGCCTGGCCTGGACCGCCGTCGGCGGCGACATCCTCTTCATCGAGGCCACCAAGATGCCGGGCAAGGGCAAGCTGACCCTGACCGGGCAGCTCGGCGACGTCATGAAGGAGTCGGTCACCGCCGCCCTGTCGTTCGTGCGCAGCCGCGCCGCCGCCCTCGGCCTCGATCCCGGCAACTTCCTCGAGAACGTCGACCTCCACGTCCACGTCCCCGCCGGCTCGGTGCCCAAGGACGGGCCGTCCGCCGGCGTCACGATGTACACGGCGCTGGTGTCGCTCTTGACCGGGCACCCGGTCCGCCCCGACGTGGCCATGACCGGCGAGATCACGCTGCGCGGCAACGTGCTGCAGATCGGCGGCCTCAAGGAGAAGCTCCTGGCCGCCCACCGCGCCGGCATCAAGCGGGTCATCATCCCCGACCGCAACGTCAAGGACCTCATCGACGTCCCCGACGAGGTCAAGAAGGAGATGGAGATCCACGCGGTCAAGCGCATGGACGAGGTGCTGGTGCTGGCGCTGTCCGATCCCCCGCAGGGGATCAAGGACCTGGCCGCCCAGGCCAGCGCCGAGGGCTAGCCTCCGGCGCCGCTGCGCCCGGCTGCCCGGCCCGGACGCGGGCCCGGACGCCCGGGCCCGGACCCGACCTGCGGCGGTAGCCGCGGGAGGGCCGGGGTCTGTCCGCGAGCCACCCGACGGGCGCGCCAACGGAGCGCAGGTCATGGGTTGACGGGCTATTGGGCGGTGACTAGGTTGCGCAGCACACAAACGGCAACGCCACCTAGAGGATCATCGCAATGGGCAAGATCATCGGCATCGACCTGGGCACGACCAACTCCGTCGTCGCGATCATGGACGGCAAGGAGCCCAAGGTCCTCACCAACGAGGAGGGCGCGCGGTTGACCCCCTCGGTGGTCGCCTTCGACGACCGCGGCGAGGTCCTGGTCGGCCAGATCGCGCGCCGCCAGGCCATCACCAACCCCGAGAACACCGTGTTCTCGGCCAAGCGCCTGATCGGCCGCAAGTTCAGCGACCCGGCCACCCAGGACGAGCTCAAGCGGGTGCCGTACAAGGTGGCCGCCGCCTCCAACGGCGACTGCGCCATCGAGCTGCGCGGCAAGAAGTACTCGCCGCCCGAGATCTCGGCCCGCGTGCTGATGAAGCTCAAGCGCGCCGCCGAGGAGTACCTGGGCGAGCCGGTGACCGAGGCGGTCATCACCGTCCCGGCGTACTTCAACGACTCGCAGCGCCAGGCCACCAAGGACGCCGGCCGCATCGCCGGCCTCGACGTCAAGCGCATCATCAACGAGCCGACCGCCGCGGCCCTGGCCTACGGCCTCGACAAGACCAAGGAGCACGTGATCGCCGTCTTCGACATGGGCGGTGGCACGTTCGACATCTCGATCCTCGAGGTCGGCGACAAGGTGGTCGAGGTCATCTCGACCAACGGCGACACCCACCTCGGCGGCGACGACATCGACAACCGCCTGATGGACTGGCTGATCGCCGAGTTCAAGAAGGACAGCGGGATCGACGTCAGCAAGGACAAGATGGTCCTGCAGCGCCTCAAGGAGGCGGCGGAGAAGGCCAAGATCGAGCTGTCGAGCGTGCAGGAGACCGAGGTCAACCTGCCGTACCTGACCGCCGACGCCACCGGCCCCAAGCACCTGCTCAAGAAGCTGTCGCGCCCCCAGTTCGAGCGCATGATCGAGGACATCGTCCTGCGCACGATGGAGCCGTGCAAGAAGGCGCTGGCCGACGCCGGCAAGAAGGTCGGCGAGATCGGCGAGGTCGTCCTGGTCGGCGGCTCGACCCGCATCCCGATGGTGCAGGCCAAGGTCAAGGAGTTCTTCGGCAAGGAGCCCAACCGCTCGGTCAACCCCGACGAAGTCGTGGCGCTGGGCGCCGCGGTCCAGGGCGGCGTGCTCGCCGGCGACGTCAAGGACATCCTGCTCCTCGACGTCACCCCGCTGTCGCTGGCGATCGAGACCCTGGGCGGCGTCGCCACCGTCCAGATCCCGCGCAACACCACGATCCCGACCCGCAAGGGCGAGACCTTCTCGACCGCCGCCGACAACCAGACCACGGTCGAGGTCCACGTCACCCAGGGCGAGCGCCCGATGGCGAAGGACAACAAGACCCTGGGCCGCTTCCAGCTCACCGGCATCCCGCCGGCGCCCCGCGGCGTGCCCCAGATCGAGGTCACCTTCGACATCGACGCCAACGGCATCCTCAACGTCACCGCCAAGGACAAGGCCACCGGCGTCGAGCGCAACATCACGATCACGGCGTCGGGCGGCCTGTCCGAGGCCGAGATCAAGAAGGCGGTCGACGAGGCGGCGAGCCACGAGGCCGAGGACAAGCTGCGCAAGGAGGCCATCGAGGCCCGCAACCAGCTCGACAACCTGCTCTACGGCACCCGCAAGCTGGTGACCGAGAACGGCAGCAAGCTGTCCGACGCCGACCGGCTGATGGCGGAGGAGGAGTTCAAGCGGGCCGACGACGTCCTCGAGCGCAACAAGGACGCGAGCTCGCCCGACGAGCTGCGAGCGGCCTTCGAGTCGCTGCAGAGCATCGCCCACAAGCTGGCCGAGTCGCTGTACAAGGCGGGCGCGCCGGCGCCCGAGGCCGGGGAGCCGGCCGAGGCCGGCCCGGGCCCGGCCAAGGACGACGTCATCGACGCCGAGTTCGAGGACAAGCCCTGACCTGACCCGACCTCGGGCCCCTGGACCGCGCCCACCGGCCGCGACGGCGACGTCGCGGCCGGGCGCGTTTTCGGACGTCCTCGCCGCGGCCGGGCGGCGGCGCCAGCGCGCGTCACCCGGAGGATGACGACGACGCGCTCACGGAACACGAGGAGCTTCACGATGGCGGTCGTGACGATGGCGGTCGCGACGATGGCGGTCGCGGCGATGGCGGCCTGCGCCGATCCGAGCAACCAGGTGATCGGGGCCTGCGACGACGGCGACACCACCAGCGGCGACGGCTGCTCGGCGTCGTGACGGCTCGCCGATCGCAGCGGCCCGATCGGTGGCTCGAGGGCACCGCGGCGACCGATCGCATCGCGCGCGAGGCGCTGCCGTCGTGCGGGCTGGGCGCCTGCCTGGCCGCCGGCTCGGCCGGCGCCTCGTTCAGCGCGGTGCTCGGCCAGCGCTACCTGATCATCGTCGACACCGATCCGGGCGCGGTCTCGCCCTACCTGGTGGGGCTGAGCAGCCCCTGACCGGCCGCCGGCCGGCGCCTGGCGATCCTTTCCTTGCGCCGTGGCGGGGGCGGTGGCCACAATGGGGCATGGCCCGGGTGCTCGTCGCGATCGCCCTCGCCGCCGCCGGGTGCGCCGAGCTGGGCGTGGTCGGCGACGGCACGACCGTGTCGTGGGGCCCGCCCAACCGCGGCGTGCTCGTCGGCGGCACGCGCCTGCCGGTCGCCGGCGAGGGCTTCGTCGTCCACCCCCGGTGGGCGGCGCGCGGCACCCAGTGGGGCACCGACGAGCTGGTCGACGTCATCGTCCACGTCGCGCGCGAGGTGGCGGCCGCGCACCCCGGCACCCGGCTGGCGGTCGGCGATCTCTCGATCGCCGGCGGTGGGCGCTCCAAGCACCACCGCTCCCACCAGACCGGGCGCGACGTCGACCTGGTCCTGTTCGCCATGGATCCCGAGGGCCGGCCGGTCGACCTCGGCGAGATGCGGCGCTTCGACGCCAGCGGGCGCGTGGTCGGCGGCGGGCCGGTGCTCCACTTCGACGCCGGCCGGACCTGGACCCTGGTGCGGGCGCTGATCGAGGCGCCGGGGCCCGGCGTGGCCAACATCTTCCTCTACGCGCCGCTGCGCGACCTGGTGCTCGATCACGCGCGGGCCAGCGGCGCGCCCGACTCGATCGTCGATCTCGCCGGTCAGGTCATGGCCCAGCCCGGCGACTCGGCCCCGCACGACGATCACATCCACCTCCGGCTGTACTGCGCCGCCAGCGATCCCCGCTGCCACGACTACGCCCCGCGGCCGCCGCCCAAGAAGGCGCGCCCGATCCGGGGCGAGGAGGCGGTGGCCGCCGAGCTGGCGCGCCGCCCGCTGATCGGGTCGATGCTCCACTTCGGCCCGCGCTGGTAGGCGCGCGCTACGGCCGGGGCGCCAGCGGGCGCACGCTCTGGGTGATGCGGTCGAACGTGCGCGCCACCGCGGCGCGGTCCTGCGGCGAGTCGGCGGCGAGGATCACGCTCACCAGCGAGTCGCCCACGATGATGACGGCGTGGCGCAGGTAGCTCCGGCCGATGCGGTACTCGAGCTCGGGGGTGCGGGTCTGCTCCTGGGCCGTGATCTCGAAGCCCGCCGCCACCAGGTGCGCGCGGAGCGCGGCGGCGGCGGCGGCCGGCTCGCGGCTGCAGAACGCGGCGCCGCCGCGGCAGTCGGACGCGATCGGATCGATCGTGAGGGCGATGCGCACGCGCGGGCGGCTGCGGCGGAGCCACACCAGCGTGCGCGGGTAGCCGCTCGACTCGGTCACGCGCCAGCCGGCGGGAAGGGTGGCGCGGATGCCGTGGGCCTCCGAGGTGAAGTTCTCGCCGTCGATGTCGGCCGCGGCCGGGGGCGCGAAGGTCGGCGCGACGGTGAGCGCGCCGACCACGATCGCGACCAGGACCGAGCTCCGCATCGAGGGTGACGAGCGTACTCCGTCGGCGGCGCCGGGCCCAGCCGGGGCGGGCTCCGACGGCGATGGATGGCGGCCGCGCGCGATCGTGGCGCGCGATGCGGGCGTCGCTACCTGAACAGAGTAGCAGCGGAATACTTGACTATTTCGCGTTGTGTATCGTTGACCGACTCCATTCACACGAATACAGTGACACTACTTTCCGGGGACGATCGGTTTCGATTCGTTCTCATCTGGGGGATCCCGCCATGACCCGGCTTGACACGCCGTCGCTCCACGCGAGCACCATCGAGCTCGCCGCGCCGTTCGTCGATCTCGGCGACCCGCGCGCCGCGCGTGGCGGCGACGAGCTCGTCGCGTCGGTGACCCCCGATCGGCGGAGGCGCGAGCTCACCGGCGCGCTGGTGGCGACGCGGCGGCGGGGGGGCGGGGGCGAGGTCGAGGCGCGCGAGGCGCGCGGCCACCTGACCGCCGACGACCTGCGGCAGCTCGAGGAGCTGCACGGCGAGGGCATCACCGCCGTCCAGATCGTGGACGCCTTCGTGTCGCGCGGGATCCGCTTCTCCGAGGCCAGCTTCCGCAAGTACGTGCAGCAGGGCCTCCTGCCGCGCAGCCGGCGGGTCGGCCGCAAGGGCAAGAACAAGGGCTCCCTCGGCGTCTACCCGGCCAAGACCGTCCGCCGCATCAACGAGCTCAAGCGGCTGATGGGCGAGGGCTACACGATCGAGGAGATCCAGGCCCAGTTCCTCCAGTTCACCGACCTGGTCGAGAACGTCGACGAGGCGGTGACCGAGCTGGTGGCCCGGCTCGACGAGGGCGTCGCCTCCGAGCGCCTCGATCCGCAGGCGCGTCGCGCCCTGGCCAAGGATCTGGCCGAGGTCCGCCGCCAGGCCGGCGAGCTGGTCGAGCGGCTGGGCGCCCTGGCCCAGCGGGTCGCCGCGCCGCGCTCGGCGCTCCTGCGCAAGAGCGCCGGGGCCGGCGCCGCCGAGGACCTGCTCTAGCGAATCACCGCGCCGGTCGCGCGACCGGCGGCGAGCTCCCCACGCGTACCGAACCAGGAGACCGACCCATGAGCGCCAACCACGACGAATTCGAGGACGAAGTGGTCCTGGCCGCCGACATCGCCGACGACGATGACGACGACGGGGACGAGGGTGACGCCGACGACCTCGGCGACGCCGACGAGGTCGGCGACGCCGGGCTGCCCGAGGTCAGCCGCAAGGTCCGGCGGCGGCGCCGCCGCACCCGCCCGCGGTCGCGCACGATCGCGATGAAGCGCCTCACCCGCGAGGAGCTGCGGCTGGGCGCCCTCATGTTCCCGCCCATGGACGAGCCGCGGCCCCGCACCCGCGCCGAGTGCCGGGAGGACGTGCGGCCGTGCCCGTGGGTGGCGTGCAAGTTCCACCTCTACCTCGACGTCAACCCCGAGACCGGGTCGATCAAGATCAACTTCCCCGATCTCGAGCCGTGGGACATGCAGGAGACCTGCTCCCTCGACGTCGCCGAGCGCGGCGGCATCACGCTCGAGGAGGTCGGGGAGATCATGAACCTGACCCGCGAGCGCATCCGCCAGGTCGAGGTGCGGGGGCTGCTCAAGCTCAAGATGGCCTCGCCGTCGCCCGACGAGGTCGGCGCGGCGCTCCTCCGCCGGCCCGGCCAGTAGGCGGGCCCCCGGCGCCGCGCGGCGCCGCGGGAGATCGGCGGGGCGCTGGTGCCACCGGCCGGACTCTGATACAGCGCGCTCATGCGAGTCCGCCGCGCCCTCCTGTCCGTCTCCGACAAGCGAGGCCTGGTCGAGCTGGCCCGCGCCCTGCGCGCGCACGGGGTCGACCTCCTCTCCACCGGCGGCACCCACGCCGCCCTCGTCCAGGCCGGCCTGCCCGTCACCCAGGTCTCGGACTTCACCGGCGCGCCCGAGATCCTCGACGGGCGGGTGAAGACCCTGCACCCCCGGATCCACGGCGGGCTCCTGGGGCGGCCGGTGCCGGCGCACGAGGCCCAGATGGCGGCCCACGGCATCGAGCCCATCGATCTGGTGGTCGTGAACCTCTACCCGTTCGAGGCCACGGTGGCGCGCGACCAGGTCGCGTTCGCCGACGCCATCGAGCAGATCGACATCGGCGGCCCGGCCATGCTGCGCTCGGCGGCCAAGAACCACGAGCGGGTGGCGGTGGTGGTCGATCCCGACGACTACCCGGCGATCATCGCCGAGCTCGAGGCCGGCGGCGGCGCGCTGTCGGCGCCGCGCCGCCTGGCCCTGGCGCGCAAGGTCTACGCCCACACCTCGGCCTACGACGCCGCGATCGCCGCCTACCTGTCGGCGGTCGACGACGAGGCGGCGCTGGCGCCGGCGGCGGCGCCGGCGCGCCGGCCGTTCCCCGACACCGTCGCCGTCCAGTGGCGCAAGCGCTACGACCTCCGCTACGGCGAGAACCCGCACCAGCAGGCGGCGTTCTACGCCGACGCCCGCGCGCCCCTGCCGGGGTGGCCGGCGGGGCGGCCGACGATCGCCGGCGCCGAGGTGCTGGGCGGCAAGCAGCTCTCGTACAACAACATCCTCGATCTCGACGCCGCGCTCGGCCTCGCCCTCGAGCTGCCGGGCTGCGCCGCGGTCGTGGTCAAGCACAACAACCCGTGCGGCGTGGCCCGCGGCGACACCCCGGCCGCGGCCTACGCCCGGGCGCGCGCGGCCGATCCGGTGTCGGCGTTCGGCGGCATCGTCGCCGTCACCCGCCCGGTCGACGGCGCGCTCGCGGCGCTCCTGGCCGGGACCTTCCTGGAGTGCGTGGTCGCGCCCGACTACAGCGACGAGGCGCGCGCGACCCTCGCCGGCAAGAAGAACCTGCGCCTGGTGCGGGCCGCCGGCGACTGGACGCCGCGGGCCGGCGACACCGTGGCCACGGTGCGCTCGGTGGCCGGCGGCGCCCTGGTGCAGACCGCCGACACCGGGCTGGTCGACGTGCGGACGGCGCGGGTCGCGACCCGGCGGGCGCCGACCGCGGCCGAGCTCGACGACCTCGCGTTCGCGTGGGCGGTGGCCAAGCACGTCAAGTCGAACGCGATCGTGTTCGCGAAGGACGGCGTGACCCTGGCCATCGGCGCCGGCCAGATGAGCCGGGTCGACTCGGTCAAGATCTGCGAGCTCAAGGCCGGCGCGGCGCTGGCCGGCAGCGCGGTCGCCTCCGACGCCTTCTTCCCGTTCCGCGACGGGGTCGACGTCCTGGCCGGGGCCGGCGCCACCGCGGTGGTGCAGCCCGGGGGCTCGGTGCGCGACGAGGAGGTCATCGCCGCCGCCGACGAGCACGGCCTGGCCATGGTCATGACCGGGATGCGGCACTTCCGCCATTGAGGCCGGGCGGCGAGCGGTGGTAACTGGGCGGCGATGAAGATCCTCGTCGTCGGCAGCGGAGGGCGCGAGCACGCGCTGGCGTGGCAGCTCGCCCGGGGCGGGCACGTCGTCCTGGTCGCCCCGGGCAACCCCGGCATCGAGGCGGTGGCGGCCTGCGTCGCGGTCGCCACCGACGATCTCGACGGCCTGGTCGCGCTCGCCACCGCGCGCGCCGTCGACCTGGTCGTGGTCGGGCCCGAGGCGCCGCTGTGCGCCGGCCTCGCCGATCGCCTGCGCGCCGCCGGCGTGCCGACCTTTGGCCCGGGCGCGGCCGGGGCCGCGCTCGAGGGCTCGAAGGCCTTCTCCAAGCAGCTCTTCGCCCGGGCCGGCATCCGCACCGCGGCGTTCGAGGTGTGCGCCACCGTCGACGAGGCCGACCTGGCGATCGCGCGGCTGCTGGACCGGGACGGCGTCGTGGTCAAGGCCGACGGCCTGGCCGCCGGCAAGGGCGTGGTGGTCGCCGCCGACGCCGCGGTCGCGCGGGCGGCGGCGCGCGACATGCTGGGCGGTCGCTTCGGCGCCGCCGGCGCGCGGCTGGTGATCGAGCAGCGCCTGCGCGGGCGCGAGGTGTCGGTGCTGGCGCTCACCGACGGCGAGCGCCTCGAGGTGCTGGCCCCGGCCGAGGATCACAAGACGCTCCACGACGGCGATCTCGGCCCCAACACCGGCGGCATGGGCACGGTGTCGCCGGCCTGGATCGACGACGCCACCCTGGCCCGGGTGACCGACGAGGTGCTGGCGCCGACGCTGGCCGGCCTCGCCGCGGAGGGCATCGACTACCGCGGCGTGCTCTACGCCGGCCTCATGATCGACGAGGGCGGCGCGCCGTGGCTGCTAGAGTACAACTGCCGCATGGGGGATCCCGAGACCCAGCCGGTGATGGCGCGGCTGCGCGGCGATCTGGGCGCGGTGCTCCACGGCGCCGCGACCGGCGCGCTGCCGGCCGGGGCGCTGAGCTGGGATCCGCGGGCCGCGGTGTGCGTGGTGGTGGCCGCCGCCGGCTACCCGGGGACGCCGCGCACCGGCGATCCCATCGGCGGCCTGGCCGCGGCCGGGGACGTGCCCGACGTGGTCGTGTTCCACGCCGGCCCCGCGCGCCGCGGCGACGCCGTGGTGTCGGCGGGCGGCCGGGTGCTGGGCGTGACCGCGCTCGGCGCCGACGTCGACGAGGCCCGGGCCCGCGCCTACGCCGCGGTCGAGCGCATCGAGCTACCGGGCAAGCAGTTCCGGACCGACATCGGGCTGCGCGGGCGCGCGCGCTGACCGGCGGCGCGGGCGCGGCGCGGGGGCGCCGGGGCGACGGTCGATGGTGATAGGGTAGGGCGCCATGCCCGAGATCGCCTCGTTCCGCGGCGTCCTGCTCGACCGCGAGCGCCTCGACCCGGCCCGGGTCCTGTGGCCGCGGCCCGGCGTGGCCGAGGCCACCGCCCGCGCCGGCGCCGACTGGCTGGCCGCTGGCGTCCTCGTCCGGGATCCGTACAAGGCGATCTACCGCTACAGCCAGCACTTCACCGCCCAGGGCCGACCGCTGGTGCGGCGCGGCGTCGTCGCCGCCGTGCGCCTGATGGCCAGCGGCGAGGCCCGGATCCTGTCGCCGGAGCGGACCCGCCGCGAGCAGGTCGAGGCGCAGCTCGCGCTCCTCGACGAGACCCGGCTGGCGGTGGCGCCGCCGATCGCGCTCCACGCCGATCCGTCGGGGGAGGTCGAGCGGCTGCTGCGGCCGGTCGACGGCAAGCCGCCCACGATCGACGTCACCCTCGACGGCGTCCGGCACGTCCTCCACCGCGTCGCCGACGCCGAGCTGTTCGGCAAGCTGCGGCGGGTGATGGTGCCGCGCCAGCTCGTCCTCGCCGACGGCCACCACCGCCTGGCCGCCGCGCTCGCCCTGCGCGACCGCCTCGACGTGGCGCGGGCGCCGGCCGGGCTGTCGCCCTACGCGTCGCCGCAGTACCTGCCCATGTTCCTGTGCGCGGGGGCCGACCCCGGGCTGGTGGTGCGGGCCAGCCACCGCGTGCTGGCCGGCGTCGAGGGCTTCACCGCGGCCGGCTTCCTGCAGCGGGCGCGCGAGTACTTCCTGGTCGAGGAGGTCGCCGGCGGCGACCGCGACGCGGCGGCGGTCGAGCGCGCCCTCGAGGACGTGCCCGGTCACCAGCCGGCGCTGGTGGTGGCGTTCCCGGGCGGGGCCGGCGCCTGGCGGCTCGTCCTCGACGCCCACGTCAACCCCCACGCGCTGGGCGCGGGCGCGACGCCCATGGTGGCGCGCCTGCCGGTGTCGATCCTGCACGGGCTCCTCTTCGAGCGCGTGCTCGGCCTGGCGCCCGCCGCCCACGAGGGCGTGGGCGGCCACGTCCGCTACGCCGCCGACGCCGCCGCGGCGCTCGCCGAGCTGCCGCGGGCGCAGGCCGTGTTCATCCTGCCGCCGCCCACCGCCGACACCCTGCTCAACGTGACCGCGCTCGGCGACGCCATGCCGCCGCGCTCGGCCTATCCGTGGCCGCCCCTGGCGCCGGGCATCGTCAGCCACCTCGTCGATCCCGACGAGGATCTCGCCTGATCCGGGCTCGGATCCGGGCTCGGATCCGGGCTCGGGCTCGGGCTCGGGCTCGGGCTCG
>CAADGB010000196.1 GCA_900696455.1 uncultured delta proteobacterium | reverse complement strand
TCGGCCTGAGCCGCCCGAGCGCGAGCGAGGGCGTGTCGAAGGCCGACAAGCCGCGGCCGTCGCGTGAGCGCTGTCCGGGGGGCTTGCCGGCGCCGTTCGTTAGGAGCCCTTCACCGACCGCGGTCGGAGATGGCGGGAAACGAACGGCGAGCCCATCGCTCCGGTCGGCCTGAGCCGCCCGAGCGCCAGCGAGGGCGTGTCGAAGGCCGACAGCCGACAAGCCGCGGCCGTCGCGTGAGGGCTGTCCGGGGGGCTTGCCGGCGCCGTTCGTTAGGAGCGACCCCCGAAGGGGCGGAGTCGAAGGGGCTCGGGGCTCGGGTTCGGATTCGGGCTCGGGTTCCGCACGGTCGCCGGCGGCGGCATTCACGTCCCCGCCGCGCGTCGCGCCCGCCGGGGGTTCGCGTATCATCGCCGCGTGGCCGAGCTCGTCCAGGGCTGGGGGCTCACCGCCCTCATGCTGGTGGTCATCACCATCGTGTTCGCCGGCGCGGCGCTGCACCTGCGGGCCGAGCTGCGCTGGGTGCGGGCGCTGACCGACCACCTCGGCCTCGACCTGGTCGACCAGCAGGCGGCGGCGCGCCAGACCGGGCTCGAGATCGAGGCCATCCGCGACGAGGCCCACGCCGTCCTCGGCTCGAGCGACGCGGCGTGGGCGCAGAAGCAGGTGCGGGCGTGGCACCTGCGGGCGCTGCGCGTCGAGCCGGCGCTGGCGTTCTGGGTCGACCTCCTGCGCCAGCTCGGCCTCCTGGGCACCGTGCTGGGGCTCGCGCTGTCGCTGGCGGTGAACGAGCAGGGGGCGGCGGCGCTGCTCGGGCCGCTGTCGCTGGCGGTGTGGACCACGGTCGCCGGCCTCGCCTACTCGATCGTCCTGTCGGCGAGCTTCGGCACCCGGCTCAACGCCTGGGTCGACGCCTGCGACCGCAACATCGAGGCCTGGGACGCGCGGCGGCGCGCGCGGGGGGCGCCGTGAGCCGGCGCCGCGCCACGTCGCCCGGATCCCTGACGTCGCTCCTCGACGTGCTGTTCATCCTGGTGTTCGCGTCGCTGGTGCAGTCGACGGCGCGGGGCGAGGAGCGGACCGCGGCCGCGGCGCCGGCCGACGAGCCGGTCGCGACCGCGCCCGAGGTGCCGGCGCCGCCGGCCGCGATGGCGGCCCTGCGCTCGGCGGCGCGGGCCGCCGTCGACGCGCGGCTGACGCAGGCGCCGCTGGTGGTGGTCCGGATCGCCGCCGACGGCCTGCTGGTCGAGCTCGAGCACGCCGAGCGCCGGCCGCTGGGGCTGCCGCTGCTCGAGCAGGTCGCCGATCCCGACGTGGCCGTGGCCTACCTCGGCGACCGGGTGCCGGCGCTGCGGGTGTGCGGCGTGGTGGCGCGCGAGCTGCGCACCGACGACCTCTCCGGCCACGTCGTCGTGATCGCCCCCGCGGTCGCCCTGGCCGAGCTGCCGGTGGCGATCGTCGCCGGCCTCGGCCGCGACCTCGTGCGTTGCCAGCGCGAGCAGGGGGCGATGGCGCTGGTCATCGAGCCGGCGGCGCTGGCCGCGGACCGCGGGGCGTCGTCCGCGCCGGGTTCCGGAGGTTCTCCATGAGCGAGCGCGAGGCCAGCGAGCGGCTGCGGCGCCGGCGGCGGCGGCGCCGGCTGATCTTCTGGATCCTCGCGCTCGGCGCGATCGTGGCGGCGGTCGTCCTCATCCGCTGTGGCGGCGGGTTCGGGCTCGGCCGCGGCAAGGGCGGTGCCGGCGAGGGCGAGCGGCGCGGGCTCCGCGGTGGTGCGGAGCGCGGGGGCGGCCCGGCCGCGGCGCCGGCGCGGTGCGCGGTGCGGGTCGACGCGAGCGGCGTCAGCCTCGGCGGCGCGCCGGCGACGGTGGCCGCGGTGGTGACCGCGTGCCAGGCCACCAGCGGCGCCGACGTCGTGGTCGCCGGCGACGCCCGCCAGGGGACGTGGGACGAGCTGCGCGGCGCGCTCGAGGCGGGCGGCGTGCCCGTGCTGGTGCGGGGCGCCGGTGCGCCGCCCGCCGACGCCGGCGTCGCCGCGCCCTGAGCCGAGCGCAGCGAGGCGGCTCTGGTCCGGATGAGATCGGACGAGCCCGTCTGCGGGCGAGGTCGATCGATCGAAGGAGAGCCTGGCATCGATTCGATGACAGGCTCTGAGGCGAGGCGCAGCCGAGGCGAGCTGCTCCGACTGGGGGCGGCACCGGCGTCCTCGCCGGGACCGATCGATCGACCAGAGCGTGTGATTCCTTCACCCCGAGGCGAGGCGCAGCCGAGGCGAGCTGCTCCGGTTCGGGGCGGCACCGGCGTCGTCGCGCGGGAGGCGCAGCCGGCGCCGGCGCGTGCTACCTGTAGGGCCCCATGGCGCCGCGGGACCGAGCCGAACCGCGCGCCGCGCGGCGGGCGCGGACGGCGCAGGCCGAGCGGCGCGCGCGCATGCACCTGGCCGCCCACCTGGGCTGGCTGGAGGGCCTCGGCGAGGCGGCCGCCGGCGGCCTGCGCTGGTGGCGCCTCGACGGCAGCCCGCCGTTCGTCGTCGACGGCGCGCTGCTGGCGCGGGCGCGGCGGGCGCAGCGCACGCTCCTGGCCGAGCACCCCGACACCATCGCCCGGCTGCACGGCGACCTCGCGCGCTGGCGAGCCGCCACCGACGCGGCCCTGACCGCGGTCGCCGCCGCGACGCGGTCCGGCGGCGCGCCGTCCGCGCCCCTCGCGCTGTTCCCGCCGGCGGTGCGGCGCGCGCTGCCGGCGCTGGCGGCCGCCCATCCCCCGCTGGCGCCGGCGCTGACCGCCGCCGCGCTGGCCTACCTGACCCGCCCCGAGCGCCTCGGTCAGCTCGTGCGCTGGGTCGAGCCCCGCGCCGCCGCGCTCGGCCACCTGCTGGCGGCGGTGACCGGGCCCCGCGGCGTGCTCGCGCTGCTCCACCTGGCGGCGCTGGCCGACGAGCACGGCGCGGCCCGCGTCGAGCCGCTGGTGGAGCTGCTCGCCAGCGACGCGCCATCGCCCGTGGTGGCGCTGCGCGCCGCGCGGACCGCCGCCGACGAGCTCCGCGCCGGCCAGCGCTCGCCGGTGATCGCGCCGCCGGCGGTGGCGATGGAGCTGGCGGCCTGGCTGCCGCGCCTGGTCGCCGCCCCGGTGGCGTCGCAGCGCCGCGCGCTCGAGCTGCTCGGCCTGCTCGAGCTGCCCGCGCCGCTCGCCCGGTTCCGGACCTGGTGGCGCGCGGCGGCGACGCGGCTGACCCGCGTCCGCGACGCGATCGAGGCCACGGGCACCACCGAGCTCGGCCACGCCCGGGCGCAGCTCGAGGCCCTGGCGGCCACGATCAAGGAGGCGCCGCTCGCCTTCGACCTCGCGGCGGCGCTGGCCGCGGTCGAGCGATCGGCGTGGTCGGGCGCGGCGGCCTCGTTCGCGCCCCTGTGTCGCCTCCTGGCCCGGGTGCCGACCGAGCTCGGCGGGCTGGCCCGCCTGCGCCTGCTCGACGAGCTGGTGGACGACGCCGAGGTCTGGGGCGAGGCCGCGCACGCGTGGCTGTGGGACGCGCTGGCCGACGAGCTCGACCGCGGCGCGCCGGCCGAGCGCGTCCTCGCGCCGTGGCTGCCGCTGATGCAGGGCCAGGGCCACGGCTTCCACCAGCCGATCCGCGCCGCCATCCGCACCCGCGCCGACGCCCGGCGCGCGGCCGCGCTGCTCGTCGCGTGCGGGCGGCGGCTCACGCTATCGTACGTGATCGTCGATCGCGCCATGATGTTCGTCCCGCTCGACCTCGACCCGGCCCGGGTGGCCGAGTCCCTCGCGCTGGTCGCCGCGAACTCGGGCTACTTCGACACCGACCAGGCCCGGGCCGCGGTCGCGCTCGCCGACGACCGCGCCGACGATCTCGCCGCCATGCTGGCGGCGGTGAGCGAGCTGTGCGCCGAGCTGCCGGCGCGGGCGGCGCGCGAGCTGGCCGCGCTCGCCGCCCACGCCCGCGCCGCCGGTGGGGTGTGGGCGCTGCGCCGGCTCCTCGCCGGCAAGCGCGGCCGCGCCGTGACCGACGCCGCCGCGATCGCCGCCGTGGTGCCGCGCCGGCAGTGGCCGCCGTTCGTGGTCGACGCCCGCGCCGCCTGGCTCGACGGCTACCCGGCGGCGCTGCGCGGCGCGCTCGGCCGGCTGGCCAGCGCCGATCCCGACGCGGCGGTCACCGCGCGCCGCCTCCTGCGCCGCGATCTGCCCCACCCCGACGACGCGGCCCGCGAGCTGGCCGCCCTGCGCGCCGGCAAGGCGCGCGGGCCCTCGGCCGCCGGCCGCGTGCGCCGGCTCGAGCGCGGGTCGCGGCCGCCCGGTCCGCAGCGGCTGGCGCGCCTCGCCGACGCCATCGAGCGGGTGGCGGCGCAGATCGCCCTCGACCGCTTCGCCGCCGCCACCACCGCCGCCGCCACCGCCGCGATCGCCGCCGCCGCCGGCCTGCCGGCGTGGCCGGGGTGGCCGCTCGATCGCCAGCGGGTCGCGGTGCTGGCGGCGCTCGCCAAGCTGCCGCCGCGGTCGCGCGAGCTGGCGATGGCGCTCGTCCACCGGCGCGCCGGGCCGCCGCCCTGGGACCTGCGCGACGAGCCGCGCAACCGCCGCTTCCTCGACGGGCTGCGCCGCCGCGGCGTCGATCCCCGGCCCTGGCTCGACCCCACGCCGGTGGCGGTGACGGCCGCCGACGGCAGCGGCCTGACCCTGGGCCTGGCCGCCGATCCGCTCGACGTGCTGGTGATGGGCGAGCACTTCAGCACCTGCCTGGCCGCGGGCGGCGTCAACTTCTTCAGCGTCGTCACCAACGCCGCCGACATCAACAAGCGCGTGCTCTACGCCCGCCGCGGCGACGGCGCCGTCGCCGGCCGCTGCCTGTTCGCGCTCACCGACGGCGGGCGCATCCTCACCTTCGAGCCCTACGCCCACGATCCCGGCCTCGACTTCCCCGGCCTGGTCCGCGCCCACGCGCTGGCCCTGGCCGCGGCCATGGGCACCGAGGTCGTCGGCAGCGGGCCGGTGTCGACCCTGGTCGCCGACGACTGGTACGACGACGGCGCCCACGATCTGGTCGGTCGCTTCGAGGCGCTGGCCGAGGGCTCGGCGCTGCGCGCCAGCCTGGCGACGATCGCGCCGGCCGAGCTGGCGGCGCGGCTGGAGGCCGGGCTCGGCCACGCCCTCGACGACGTCACCCTGCCGCCCGTGATCGGGCTGCCCGAGCTCCAGGCGCGGCCGGCGCTGGTGGTGGCGCTGGGACCGGCGCTGGGCCGGGTCGCCGCGGTGCTGCCCGTCGCCACGATCGTCCAGGCGGCGCGCAGCGCGCTCGCCGCCGGCGACCTCGCGCTCGCCGATCGGCTGCTCGCCGGGCGGGCCCGGCCGTCGCTCTTCGCCGACGCGCCGCGCTGGATCGGCGAGCCGCTCGCCCGCGTCCGCCCGTCGCAGACCCTGGCGCTCCTGCGCGCCACCCGCGGGCCCGGCGTCCGCGGCTGGGACGGCGAGCCGCCCGAGCGCCTGGTGGTCGCGGCCACGGCCCTCGAGACCCTGCGTCGCCACCGCCAGGCCGCCGCGCTCTACCGCGCCGCCATCGCCCGCGGCTGGGACACGCTGCGGGCGGAGCTGCGGCCTCGCCTGGCCGCGCTCGAGGCCGGGGCGCGGCCGAGCGCGAGCCCGCGACCGGCGCGCTGACACCGGCACGCGCGCGGCGGGCGGGTCAGGCCGCGGCGGCGGCCTGGGCGCGCAGCGCGTCGCGGCGGCCCGCCCACAGGTGCCAGACCGTGATCGCGACCAGGCCGGTGACGAACACGCCGATCAAGATCGAGCCGAGCTGCGGCCAGCTCATCGTCTCGAAGTTGGCGATCTGTTTCTTGCCCATGATCGCGGGGGTGAACGGCTCGACCTTGAACGGCGCCTTGGGATCGAGCTCGTGCCCGTAGACGTATAACTTGTAGACGAAGCGGCCGAACGCGAACACCGACACGTAGCTCGTGATCACGACCAGGTCGAGCAGCGCGCGGACGTTGCCGATGGCGGCGCAGCGCAGGGTCAGGATCACCAGCAGGCCGAGCGCGAACGGGATCCAGTCGAGGTCCGTGAGCGCGGCGCGGTCGATCGTCCGCATGCCGATGTAGTGGTTGAGCGTGTTGATCTCCTTGATGTCGCGCCCGCCGTTGCCGCCGTCGACCTTGTGTGCGTAGATGTCCATGGTCAGGCCCTTGGGGTACTGCGGCGCCTTCATCGAGATCCGCCACAGCGGCTGGGTGAAGGCGAGCACGAGCGGGATGACCAGGATGACCAGGAGCAGCCGCGACCACAGGAACAGCGGGCGGTCGAGGAAGGCGTAGAACTTGTCGAGCTGATCCTTGATGGAGAAGGACATCGGGAGCTCCGGGGCCCAGGGGCCTAGACGAGATCGCTGCGCCGGAACGCGACGAAGGCCGCGGTCCAGGTGCCGACGCCGACCAGCGCCGGCCACAGCACGCCCAGCAGGTAGAGGAGGTCGGCGCCGAGGCGGTGGGTGAGGTAGAAGCCGACCGGGCCCAGGGTCGCGAGGTCGGCCTCGAGGCCGCTGAGGAGCGCCATGCGCGCGTCCTGCACCGGGTTGATCGCGGCCAGGGTGAAGACCATCTGCGGATCGAGCCGCCAGCGCAGGAGCACGCCGATGAGCCCGAAGTCGATGAGGGCCACGCCGACCACCCAGGCCAGGACGATGTAGGTCGTCACCCGGGCCGGGTTGCGGACCAGGGTCGAGATGCACAGGCCGACCCCGGCGAACGCGGCCAGGAGCGCCGCCGACACCACCAGCGCTCGCACCATGAACGGCCACGGCACCGCCTGGCCGTGGGCGAGCTGGCCGTAGAGGCCGAGGCCCACCAGCAGCACGACCAGGGGCACGACCAGCGCCAGGTAGCGGGTGAGCGACACGCCGACGAACCAGGCGGCGCGCGACAGCGGATGGCTGAACAGGAGCTCGAGGGTGCCGTCCTCGCGGGCGCGTCCGATCACCGGACCGAGCGCGGTCAGCGCGAGCAGCGGCAGGAGGAGCAGCAGCGCGTGGCACATGCTGAGCAGCACGCGGCCGATGCCGGTGAAGCCGGGCACCGTCGACTCGCGCAGGCCGACCAGCACGAACACCACCGCGAGGAGCGCGTAGGCGCCGGCGCAGAACAGGAGCCAGCGCGAGCGCAAGATCTCGGCGGCGTCGAGGCGCGCCGCGGCCAGCACCTGGCGCGCGAACCGCGGGCGGGCGGCGGTGGCCGCGGTCACGGCGCACCTCGGTGGTGGCCGTGGTCGCCCCCGGCGTGGCCGCCGGAGTCCCCGTGGCCGCCGTGGCCGCCGCCGCCGTCGGGCCGGGTCGCGACCTGGCGGCGGGCGTCGTCGAACGAGATCGCGCCCGGGGTGGCGCGCGGCACCGCGGCGAGGCCGAACCCCATCGGCGTGGTGGCGCCGGTCAGGAAGCCGACGTCATCGCGGCTCAGCCAGCGCTCGGTGCGGCTGTCGTGGAACCACAGGCGGTGGACCTGCGGCTGCCGGTCGTCGAGGTACTCGAACAGGCAGCCGGGGTCGTCGAAGTGGGCGACGTCGCCGTCGCGGGTGATGAGCTGGGCGGCGTGGGCGGGCTCGCCGACCAGCATCCGGCAGTGCGCGCACGGCTGGTGGTTCCACGCCACCGGCTCGGGCCCGTCGGGGACACGGCGGCCGCAGGCGACCACCGCGATCAACGCTGCCATCACGACGACGCGGCCGACGACCCGGGCGAGCCGGGTGATCGTGCGACGCGACGCGGGGGAGCCTCGGTCAGGCGACATGGCGGACCTCCGGGGTCAGCTCGAGGCGGTCGGCGTCGCGGACCACGAGGTCGTCGACCTCGCCGCCGAGCGCCGCCAGCGCCGCCGGGACCAGGGTGAGCTTCTCCGCCGGCGTCACCGCGCGGCTCCACCAGCCGCCGACGCCGCGGGCGAAGCCGTGCTCGACCAGCCACGGCGGCGCGCCGTCGCGGCAGCGGACCTCGATCACGGCCGCCAGCCGCTCCGACAGGTAGGCCGCGGCCGGGCCGTCGTGGGCGACCGTCCCGTCGGACAGCACGACCACGTGGTCGACCAGCGAGCGCAGCTCGTCGAGGCGGTGCGAGCACAGGATCACGGTGGCGCCGCTGGCGATCGCGGCGAAGCGGGCCAGGAAGCGGGCGCGGGCCGCGGCGTCGAGGCTGGCGGTCGGCTCGTCGAGGATGAGGAGCTCGGCCGGCGTGGCCAGGGCGATGGCCAGGAGCAGCTTCTGCCGCATCCCGCCCGACAGGTTGCGCAGGGCGCGGCCGCGGACCGCGACCAGGTCGAGGCCGAGGTCGGCGGCGATCTCGGCCACCGCCGCCGGCGCCAGCCCGCGCAGCTCGCACACCACGCCGACGATCTCGTCGACCGCCGCCGCCATCTGCGGCGCGATCTGCGGCACGTAGGCGAGGCGGGGCGCGATCGTCATGCGGTCGGTCAGCGGCCGGCCGTCGATGAGGATCGAGCCCTCGGTGCGGAGCAGGCCCATGATGGCGCGGGTCAGCGTGGTCTTGCCCGAGCCGTTGGGGCCCAGCAGCGCGACCCGCGCGCCGCGGGCGATCGTGAGGTCGACGCCGCGCAGGGCGGTGGTGCGCGCGAAGCGCTTGCTGACCTGGCGCAGCTCGATCTCCACGTCATTCCCCTTTCCGGTTGGGCGCCATGCGCGGCGCCACGTCGACCAGCACCGCCTTGGGGCGGTAGAGCGGGTCGAGGTGAGCGGCGGCGCCGGCCATGGTCAGGGCCGGCGTGCCGTGGAAGAAGGCGAGCTCGGGCCGCGTCGACACGAGCTGGTTGGCGAACGAGCGCAGCTCGAAGGGCACGTCGCCGACGCCGTCGTGGTCGAGGTCGTAGCCCTCGTAGTCGTCGTAGTAGTTGCCGTGCCACGCCACGGCCAGGGCGTCGCCGCGGCCGTCGACGCGGGCCACCTGCTCGTTGCCGCGGAAGTCGTTGCCGCGGACGTGGACGCGGTCGCTGGAGGCGTGGAAGACCAGCGCGGTCCGGCACAGCCGGAACGCGTTGCCGGTGATCTCGACCCGCTCGTCGCGTCGCTGCGGGGTGGCGTCGAGGTAGATGCCGATCTCGTCGTGGACCAGCAGGTTGTCGGCGACCACGGCCGCGCCCCCGTCCTTGAAGCCGATCGCGATGCCGGACGCGCCGGCGGCGTTGGCGATGACGTTGCGGCGCAGCTCGACGCCGCGGGTGTACATGACGAAGACCCCGACCGTGACGTCGAGGTAGTGGTTGTCCTCGACGTGGCTGTCGTGGCTGTACATGAAGTGGGTGCCGTAGCGGGCGCGCAGGACGCGGTTGCCCCGGATGTGCGCCCGCCGCGAGTACCAGACCACCATGTCGCGGCCGTCCTCGAGGACGTTGTCGGTGATCTCGATGTCGTCGGTCTCCCACAGCCGGATGTTGTCGCCGCGCAGGCCGACCGCGGGGTCCTTGCTGCCGCGCAGGTGGTTGCCCCGCACCCGCACCTGCTTGGCCTTCGACACCAGCAGGCCGTAGACCGCGCCGGTCACGGTCACGCCCTCGACCACCACGTCGTCGGCCGCCACCAGCACCGCGGCGTCGAGCCGATCGTAGCGGGCGCCCGAGCCGTCGACGGTCACCGCCGCCAGCCGGGCGCCCGCGGCCTCGAGCGACACCGTGGTGCCGTCGCCGGCCGACGCGATCACCGCGCCCGGCTCGCCCCACAGGGTCAGCGCGGTGCGCACGACGACGGGGCCGGGGTGGCGGCCCGCGCCCAGGCACAGCGCGTCGCCGGCGGCGGCGGCATCGACCGCCGCCTGCAGCGGCTCGCCCGCCGCCACCACCCGGCAGCTCGCCGGGCGCGCCACCGGGGCGGCCGCGAGCGGCGGCTCGCCGGCGGCGGCGCACGGCGCGCAGCCGGCGCTCGCGCTCGCCGCGAGGGCGAGGGCGAGGGCGGCGAGCGCGGCCGCGGGCAGGGGGCGGGCGAGGGTCATCACGGCCTCAGCGCGGCTCCACCAGGAAGTAGCCCGCCATCTCGAGGTGCAGGGCCGAGCAGAACTCGGTGCAGTACATCGGGAACACGCCCGGCTTGTCGGCCTTGAACGTGATGTCGACGTGCTTGCCGGGCTCGACCGAGACGTTGACGTTGTACGAGTTGATGGCGAAGCCGTGGGTGGCGTCGTAGGCCTGCTCGAGGCTGGTCAGGTGCCAGTGGACGGTGTCGCCCTCCTTGACCCGGACGATGTCGGGCTTGAAGTTGCTGCGGATGGCCGACATGTAGACGTGGACCTGGTCGCCCTGGCGCTCGACCCGCTCCTTGCCGCCCTCGACCGCGTGGGTGGCATGCTCGCCGGTGATCGGATCCTCGCCGGGCTTGTAGATCTCGATCGGCTTGAGCTTGTCGGCCTTGATCATCTGGGCGTAGTGCGGCTCGCCCAGGGGCAGCGGGAGGTCGTAGAGGACCTGCATCTTGGGCGTGGTCAGATCGACGAGCTGGAAGTTCTGGGGCAGGAGCGGCCCGACCAGGTTGAAGCGGTCGAGCGCCCACTTGTTCATCGCGATGAGGTACTTGCCGTCGGGCGAGACCGTGTCGCCCTCGGCCGAGACCAGGTGGCCGATGTTGTAGTGGGTGGGGACCTTGTCGACGACCTTGAGGTCGGCGAGCGACCACTTGGCGACCACGGTCTCGAGGAAGAGCGAGGTGTAGGCGAAGCCCTTGTCGTCGAACTGGGTGTGGAGCGGGCCGAGGCCGAGCTCGACCTGGCCGCGGATCGAGTCCTTGAACGAGAGGATGGGCACCCCGTACGGGTCCTTGCCCTCGTACTGCTTGGCGTCGATGAGGGCCTTCATCTTCTCGAAGCTGTAGACCGTGCCGTGGGTGTCGAGCTTGCCGCCGACGACGATGTCCTTGCCGTCGGGGGTGATGTCGACGCCGTGCGGGCTCTTGGGCTCGGGCACGAACGTGAGGACGCCCTCGGCCGCCGCCACCGACAGCGGCAGCACCTTCATGCCGGCGATCGTCTCGAACTTGCCGGCGGCGACGAGCTCCTCGGCCTTGCGCCAGTTGACGACGTGGAGGTAGTCCATGTCGTTCTGCGACATGCCCGACTCCATCGGCGGGTTACCCTCCAGGTTGCCGCCCCAGGCCAGCTCGGTGTTGATCGAGTTGAAGAAGGCCCAGCCGTCGGAGACCTTCTTGCCGGCGTCGGCGAGGTCCTGGACGTAGGGCGGGAACTCGATCGCGAACGACGCCGCCGGGTCGATGCGGCCCTTGGTGCGATCGAACTTCCAGAACACCGCGGCGCCGCGGTACTTGTCCTTGTACTCCTTGGGATCGGCGTACTTGCCGCCGAGGGGCGTCGCGTACTGCGTCGTCTCGATGACGTACTCGGTGTTGGGCGTGACGAACGCGGCGCCGTGGTCCGAGCCGATGAGCTCGGTGGTGACGATCTGCTTGGTCATGAAGTCGGCGAGATCGATCACCGCGACCCGGGCGTTGGCCTTGTCGCCGATGAACAGGTACTTGCCGTCGTAGTCGCCGCCCGACTCCGACAGCGCCGGGTGGTGGGTGTCGGCCCAGGTCAGGTCCTGACCGCTGCGCCGGCCGCCGGCCAGGACCGCCTTGGTCTGGTCGTCGAAGCCGTAGCCCTGCCACGGCTCGGGCGTGAACACGCCGATGTACTTGATGATGCGCATGCTGGGCACGCCGATCACGATGACCTGACCGGAGTGACCGCCCGAGGCGAACACGAGGTACTCGTCGTGCTTGCCGCTCGGGGTGTAGGTCTTGAGCGCGGCGGTGACGTCGGCCTCGCTGAGGCCGCGCGCCTTCATGAGGTCGGTGACGCCGCTCGACGCGGCGCCGGTGGGCGCGGACTTGCCTCCGCCGCAGGCGACGGCGGCCGCCGCGGCGGTGGCGAGCAGCGGCGTGATCCAGCTCGTGGACAGACGCATGACGGTCTCCTTCCTGATCCCTGGGGTGGGGGCGGCTACTTGCCGAAGCCGCGGACGACGTTCTTGAGCTCGGTGATGACCGCCGGGTCGGTCAGGTCGGGGTTGCCGGGCATCGCCGCCGCCTTGCCGACGGCGGCGCCGCCGAACTTGATGATCTTCTCGATGTAGGCGTCGTCGACGCTGGTCTGCCAGGCGGGGTCGCTGAAGTCGCGGGGCGGCGGCTGCAGGCTGGCCGAGGCCGCGCCGTCGCCCTTGCCGGTGGCGCCGTGGCAGGGCGTGCAGCGGGTGGCGAAGATCTCCTTGGCCTTCGCCACGGGGTCGCCTCCTCCACCACCGCCGCCGGTCGCCGCGGGCGTGTCACGGGTGGGCGGCGGCGGAGCGCCTTGCTCCGACGAGGACGACTTGCCGCAGGCGGCGATCAGGGTGAGGGTGGACAGGAGCGCGATCGAGACTCGAGACATGGGACAGACCTCGGCAGTTGATGGCCTGGCCTGTAGCAAGCGAGGTGCCGCGGTACGTTCGCGCACCCGGTGCACGGCCCGCGGCCGATCGAGGCCCGAGGCGAAAGTCCTGCGCGATCAGTGCGCGCGCAGGCCGAGCCGGCGCGCGGCGCGGTGGAGGTTGCCCCGATCCAGCCCGAGTCGCCGCGCCGCGGCCGCCCAGTTGCCGCCGCAGGCGCTGATCGCGGCCTCGATGCGGCGCCGCTTGAGGGCGTCGATCGCGGCGTCCAGCGGCAGGCCGTCCAGCTCGGAGGGCGGACCGGGGACCTCCGCGCAGGGCGCGCTCGGTCCCAGGTCGAAGTGCGCCGCGTCGACCGTGACCGGCGCCAGGCGGGTGCCGCCGGCGGCGCGCAGGGCGGCGCGCAGCACCGCGTGCTCCAGCTCGCGCACGTTGCCGGGCCAGTCGTGGACGGTGAGCACGGCTCGGGCTGCGGCAGTCAGCCGCACCGGGCCGAGGCCGAGGCGGATGCGGGCCTCGTCCAGGAAGTAGCCGGCGAGGATCGCGATGTCGTCGCCGCGCGCCCGCAGGGGCGGGACCACGATGGGGTAGACGCTCAGCCGGTGATAGAGGTCGGCGCGGAACCGGCCGGCGGCGACCTCGACCGCCAGATCGCGGTTGGTCGCGGCCACGATGCGCACGTTGACCAGGAGCGTGCGGTCGGCGCCGACCCGCTGGATCTCGCCGGATTGCAGCGCGCGCAGGAGCTTGGGCTGCAGCGACAGCGGCAGCTCGCCGATCTCGTCCAGGAACAGCGTGCCGCCGTCCGCGACCTCGAACTTGCCGGCGCGATGGTCGACGGCGCCGGTGAACGCGCCCCGGACGTGGCCGAACAGCTCGCTCTCGGCGATCGACTCGGGCAAGGCCGCGCAGTTGACGTGGATGAGCGGTCGGTCGGCCCGGGCGCTGCCGTCGTGGATCGAGCGGGCGACCAGCTCCTTGCCGACGCCGGTCTCGCCGGAGATGAGGACGGCGAGGTCGGTGCGGGCCGACAGCGCGATCTCGTCCCGCAGGGTCCGGCAAGCTGGCGACATCCCGATGATCTCGGTCCGGGCGCCGCCGGCCTCGCGCACCAGCGCGCGGCTGACCTGCTCGGAGCGGGTGGCGGCCCGCTCGAGCGCCTCGACCAGGGTGGCGGTGCGCACCGCGGCCGCCGCCAGCGCCGCCACCGCCGCCACCAGGTCGTCGGGGATGGCGTCGAAGGCGCGGAGATCGAGGGCGTCGAGGGCGAGCACGCCGATGTCGACGCCGTCGACCTCGAGCCGGGCGCCCATGCAGGCGTGGACCCGGTCCAGGCCGCCGGCGTCGGCGGCGATGAGCCCGTCGAACGGGTCGGGCAGCTCGCTGTCGGGGATGCGCACCGGGCCCGGTCCCCGCAGGATCTGCGCGAGGCGCGGATGCTCGGCGACCACGAAGCGGCGGGCCATCGTCTCCGGAACGAGGCCGTGGGTGGCCAGCGGGACCAGCACGTCACCGTCGAGCCGCAGCAAGGCCGCGGAATCGACCGGGATCACACGGGCGACCGCGGCGATCAGACGCTGGTACCGGTCGACCGCACCCAGGCTGGAGGCGAGGTCGGTGGCGATCTCACGCACGGCGTCGAGTCCGTTGTGATGATGACGACGGGTCGTCGCGCGGACACGGGGGGCCGTGGTCATGATGACGACGTCATTGCAGCAACCGGACCAGCCCGGGTGGGTGGGGGGTGGTATGCGGATTGCCCTTCGCGGTCAGCCATGGCGGTCGAGACGAGCGAGGCGGCCGCGGCGTGGGCGGGTCGCTCGCTCGCGGACCTGATCGCGCATCTCGTCGGCACCTTCCATCGCCCGCTGCCGGTGATGTTCGACGACGCCGAGCGCGAGCTGCGGAGCGTGGGATCGGCGGCGACCGCCGCCCTGGCCGCGCTCGACGAGCTGCGCAGCGAGCTGGTCGCGCACATGGAGAAGGAGGAGCAGATCCTCTTCCCGTGGATCCTGTCGGCGCGCGGTCACACCGCGGGCACGCCGATCCGGGTGATGCAGCTCGAGCACCGCGACACCCTGGAGCGGCTGGAGCACACGCTGGCGCTGGCGCGGGCCGCGCTCGGCGACGCCGACCGTCCGCACCTCGACGCGCTCGAGCGCTCCCTGCGCACGCACATCGAGCTCGAGGAGGACGTGCTGTTCCCGCGGGCCCTGGCCCCGACCCGCTGACCGCCGTCCCCGTCGTGGCCGACCGCGCACCGGACCTGCGGCGCGCCGGCGCCGACCGGTCACTTCGCCGGCGGCAGGAGCACGCCGTCGATGACGTGGACCGCGCCGTTGGAGGCGCGCACCGAGGCGAGGATCGTGGCGTCGTTGACCGTGATCGTGCCCTCGGGGCTGACCTTGATCTGCACCTTGGCGCCGTTCGACATGCCGAGGGTCATGCCGTCCTTCAGGTCGGCGGGCATGTAGACCGAGGTCGTCGCGTGGTACTTGAGGATCTCCTTGAGCTCGGCCTGCTTGGCCGGCTTGACCAGCTCCTCGACGGTCCCCGGCGGCAGCTTCGCGAACGCGGCGTCGGTCGGCGCGAACACGGTGAGCGGCCCGGGGTTGGCGATGGCGGTGACGTAGTCGGCGGCCTTGAGCGCGGCGACCAGCGTGGTGTGATCCTTGGACGCGATGGCGATGCTGACGATGTTGTTGGGATCGAGCGGGGGCGGCGCCGCGGGCGCTGCCGCCGGCGCGGCGGGCGAGGGCGCCCCCGTGCCCGTGGCCTCCTTGTCCTTGCCCTTGCAGGCGGTGAAGAGGATCGCGATGAGCGACGCCGCGGTGACCAGCTTCATCATGGTCGCCGCTCGCTGCATCCGCCGTGCCGCGGCCCGCCGGTGTAGCATCACGCGATGTTGCCCGCGCCGGTCCACGCTCGCCTCGACGCCTGGCTCGGCGAGCTCGACGCGCGCAACGCCGACAACGTCACGCGGACCGACAGCTACCTCGAGCTCTACGCGTGGTGCCGCGGCCAGGGCCTCGATCTGCCATGGATCTTCATGGCCCACCTGGTGTCGCGCAACGCCGGCTACCTCATGACCGACCTCGCCCGCCACCTCGATCGCGGCGGCGATCCGGCGCTGGCCAGCGCCAGCCGCTGGCTGTTCGTGCTGCTCGAGCGCGCCAACTTCCTCATCTTCTGGGACGCGTGGTGGCACCTCGGCCACGCCCTGGCCGGGCGCCGGGAGGCGCTGACCGGTCCCCGGACACCGCGCTTCATGCTCGACGCCTGGGCGCGCTTCGACGCGGCGCGGGCGGCAGCGGGCGGCGAGATCGACGCCGCGCTGCACCGCGCGCTGGTGATCGATCTCGTCACCAACGAGCAGAACTTGATCGAGCGTCGCGTCGTGCATCACCCGGACCTGGCGCCGGGCCGGCGGCTGCTCGAGCTGGTCGAGGCCAGCGGCCGCGAGAGGCCGCTGCACGTCCCGATCCCCGACGCGCCGACGATCACCGTCGGCGGCTTCGCGCACCTGCCCCGCCGCATCGCCGCCGGCGCCCGCATCTACGACGAGGTCCTGGTCGACCGCGGCCGGCGCGACGCGCTGCTGGCGTGGGCGCTGGCCCACCCCCACACCGGATCGCGCGCGGTGTACGGCGGCAAGGCCGGGCCGACCGTGCGCGAGGCCTGGCCGGTCGAGACCGTGCGCGGGCTGTGGCCGGCGGTCCACGCCCCGGCCGAGCCCGATCCGGACTACCCCTGAGCAGCGGGAACGCGGCGGGAACGCGACCGAGGTCCCGACGACGCGAGGCCACCTCACGGGCGCGCTCGGTGCGATAGTCCCGGCATGAGCTACTCGGCCTGGTTCCAGTGCATCGCCGGCTGCGACGGCCGCTGGCCGCTGGACGAGGTCCGCTACCGCTGCCCGCGCTGCCAGGACCTGCTCGAGGTCGTGCACGATCTCGACGCGCTCCTCGAGCGACCCCCGGCGGCGTGGCGGGCGCTGTTCGACGAGCGGTGGCGAGCGACGCGGCACCCCGACACCTCGGGGGTGTGGGGCAAGCGCGAGCTGGTCGCGCCCCACGTCCGCGACGAGCACGTCGTCACCGCCGGCGAGGGCGCGAGCGCGCTCCTGCCGGTGCCCGGCTACGCCGCCGCGCTCGGCGTCGAGGACGTGCGGATCAAGCAGTGCGGCGTCTCGCACACCGGCTCGTTCAAGGACCTGGGCATGACCGTGCTGGTGTCGACGGTCAAGCAGATGATCGCCGACGGCAAGCACCTGGCCGCCATCGCCTGTGCCTCGACCGGCGACACCTCGGCCGCGCTGGCCGCCTACGGCGCCGCCGCCGGCGTGCCCACCGTCGTCATCCTGCCCCGCGGCAAGATCTCGACGGCGCAGCTCGTCCAGCCCCTGGCCAGCGGCGCGCTGGTGCTGGCGCTCGACACCGACTTCGACGGCTGCATGGCCCTGGTCCAGGAGCTGGCCGCGCGCGAGGGCGTCTACCTCGCCAACTCGATGAACTCGCTCCGCCTCGAGGGCCAGAAGACGGTGGCGATGGAGATCGTCCAGCAGCTCGGCTGGGAGATCCCCGACTGGGTCGTGATCCCGGGCGGCAACCTGGGCAACGTCAGCGCGCTCGGCGCCGGCTTCCAGATGCTCGTCGACCTCGGCATCATCACCCGCAGCCCGCGCATCTGCGTGGCCCAGGCCGAGCACGCCAGCCCGCTCCACCAGGCGTACCTGCGCGGCTTCGCCGACTTCGCGGCGGTGCCGGCGCGCACCACGCTGGCCTCGGCGATCCAGATCGGCAACCCGGTGAGCTGGAAGAAGGCGGTGCGGGCGCTCCAGCGCGCCGACGGCGTGGTCGAGGCCGCCAGCGAGGCCGAGCTCGCCGACGCCGCCGCCCGCGCCGATCGCCACGGCCTGTTCACCTGCCCGCACACCGGCGTGGCCCTGGCCGCCCTCGAGAAGCTGGTGGCGCGCGGCCTGGTCCGCCGCCACGACCGGGTGGTCGTGATCTCGACCGCCAGCGGCCTCAAGTTCGCCGACTTCAAGGTCGGCTACCACGAGGGTCGCCTGGCCGACGTGCCGGCGCCGCGCTGGCGCAACCAGCCGGTCGAGCTGCCGGCCCGCTACGACGACGTCCGCGCCGCGCTGTGGCGCGGCCTCGGCGGGTGACGGCGCGCACGGCCCGCGACTGTCGAAGTACCACTGCCGTCGACCCGCCCGCCGGGTTACGTTCCCGCCATGAGGGAGTCCCTGCGCGTCGGACGCTGGTCCGCGCTCGTCCGGTCCACGTTCACGGTCCTCGCCGCCGGCGCGCTCGCCGGCCTCGCCCCGGCCTGCTCGTGCGGCGGCGACGACACCGGCGGCGATCCCGACGCCGGCGTCAACACCGCCCACTGCACCTACGAGGAGCTCGCGCCCAACGCCAACGCCGGCACCGCGGTCGCGCCCGGGCCGCTCATGGCCGGGGCGGCCGAGGTCCTGCTCGACATCCCGGTCGGCACCGGGCTCGGCGGCTACACCGGCCGCGCCCAGTTCCTCGGCTCGTTCACGCCGGTCGACAACCGCGAGGTCCCGATCGCCCGCAAGTGGCAGGCCACGGTCGGCATCGAGACCCGACCCAAGGTCAAGGCGGTGGCCCTGCGGGTCGGCGCCGAGACCGTGGTCTGGCTGAAGCTCGACGCGATCTTCGCCTACGAGGAGTGGGTGTTCGACCTCGAGCGCCGGCTCGGCGCCGAGTACCGGGGCAAGGTCCTCATCTCGACCTCGCACAGCCACTCGGCGTGGTCGCAGTTCACCGGCCACTCGCCGCTCAAGGTCGGCTCCGGCGAGTACCGCGAGATCGTCCACGAGCGCTTCACCGCCGCCAACGAGGCGGCGGCCCGCGCCGCCCTGGCCGCGCTCCAGCCGGCGCGCATCGGCTTCTTCAGCGACATCGACTTCGATCCCGCCGACGCCATCAACCGCGAGCGGCGCAGCGAGAACGACGACCTGCCCGGCGGCAACCGCAAGGACGACCAGCTCCGCCTCATCCGCATCGACACCGCCGGCGGCGACCCCATCGCCGTCATCCCGGTGTTCGGCATGCACCCGGTGCTCAACGACGCCGACAACCCGCTGGCCTCGACCGACGCCGTCGGCGGCCTCGAGCGCCTGGTCGAGGAGCGCTTCGGCCGCGAGGTCGTGGTCATGCACGTCCAGTCGGCGGGCGCCGACACCTCGGCCACCGGCCACGGCCGCCTCGACTGCAGCGTCAAGCCCGGCGCGCCCGGCGATCCCTGCTTCGCGTGGCTGGCCGCCGAGGGCCACGGCCGCGCCGCCGTCGACACGATCATGGCGGCGTGGACCGCGGCCGGCGCCGCCATGACCGATCAGCTCGCGCTGGCGATGGTGACCCGGTCGGTGGAGCTCGGGCCGTACCACGACACCTACCGCCTGCGCGACGGCGCCCTGGTCTACGCCCCGTTCGATCTGAGCCGCGAGGCCGACGGCGTGGTGTGGAACGGCGATCAGATCGTCTCGCCCATCGACGAGTACAACGCGCCGGTCGGCGCCGCCCTGTGCGAGACCGAGACCGCGCTGTTCCCGGCCGCGGCCATGCCCGGCACCGACGGCATCCCGGTCTACGGCTCGTGCGTCCGCCTCGACGAGGCGGGGTCGATCCTGGGCCAGATCCTGGGCCTGACCATCGACGACATCAGCGCCACCCAGCCGGCGTGCGGCACCACCCGCACCACGGTCTCGGTGCTGCGGCTCGGCGATCACGTGGTGCCGACCATGCCCGGCGAGCTGTCGGTGCTGATGGCCGACAAGCTGCGCGGGTGGTCGCCGGTCGACGCCGCCCACACCATCCCCATCGGCTACTCGCAGGGCCACATCGGCTACTGCATGACGCCCGAGGACTGGCTGCAGGGCGGCTACGAGCCCAGCGTCACCTTCGGCGGCCCGCTCGAGGCCGAGTACGTCGCCGAGCAGGTGGCGCGGCTGATGCCCGAGGTGATGTCGGCGACCCGGCCCGACGGCGCGGCCGGCGGCGCCGCTCGCGTCGTGATCGCGGTGCCGATGGACAGCCTCCCTCACGACGATCCGGCGCCCGGGCGCGGCACCGTGCCGGCGACGGTGTCGGTCGACCTGTGGATGCGCGCCGGCCGGCCGGCCACCGCCCAGCCGCCGGCGCAGGTGCCGCGGGTCACCGGGCTGGCGACCTTCGTGTGGCAGGGCGACGATCCGCTGACCCGGACGCCGCTGGTCACGCTGGAGCGCGAGCTGCCGGCGGGCAGCGGCACCTACCAGACCGTGACCCGCGGCAGCGGTCGTCCGGTCATCGACGGCGATCTCATCCTCACCTACGCGCCGAGCCCGCTCATCCGCACCGGCAGCCCGCAGACCCACCTGTGGGCGGTCGAGTGGCAGGTGGTGCCGTGGACGGGGGCGGGCATGGGCCTCGACGCGCTCGACCGCCGCGGCGCGGTCCCGCTCGGTCGCTACCGCTTCCACGTCGAGGGCGACGGCTGGAGCCTGGACTCGCAGGCGTTCGAGGTGGTGGCCGGCACCCCGACGCTGAGCGCGACCCGCGCCGGCACCACCGTCACCGTCGGCGCCACCTGGCACGCGCCGCGAGGCTACCGCCTGCTCGACCCCAGCGTGCCGTCGAACACGCCGGTGCCGCTGCGCAGCCCGCCGGTCACGGTCACCGCCTTCGACGCCGGCGGCGCGATGGTCGGCGCGCCCCACGCCGTCACCACCGACGCCCAGGGCCGGGTCACCGTCGACCTCGGCGCCGGCGCCGCGACCGCCGCGCGCCTCGACGTCCGCGACGGGCTGGGCAACACCGGCACCGTCAACCTGTGACCGTGTAAGCTCGGCGCGCCGTGAGCCGCCGCGACAGCACCGTCGACCAGAACCTCGAGGACGAGCTCGGCCCGCTGGTCGAGCCGCTGCGCGAGATCGCGCGCTACGTGGTGATGGAGGAGCTGGGGGCCGGGGCGATGGGCGTGGTCTACCGCGCCCACGATCCCGACCTCGGGCGGCAGGTGGCGATCAAGCTGGTGCACGCCGGCAGCTCGACGGCGCGCGCCACCCGGCTCCTGCGCGAGGCCCAGGCCATCGCCCGGGTCGCGCACCCCAACATCGTCGCCATCCACGACGTCGGCATCCACCAGGACCAGGTCTTCATCTGCATGGAGCTGGTCGAGGGGCCGCGGCTGCGCGACTGGATGGCGGCGGGGCCGCGCACGCTGCGCGAGATCCTGGGGGTGTTCGAGCAGGCGGCGCGCGGGCTGGCCGCCGCCCACGACGCCGGCCTGGTCCACCGCGACTTCAAGCCCGAGAACGTGCTGGTCGGCGACGACGGCCGGGTGCGCGTGGTCGACTTCGGGCTGGTGCGGTGGGCGGAGGGTGACGACGCGCCGGTGGTGCCGGGCGAGGCGGCGGTCCTCGCCCTCGATCAGAGCCTGACCCCGGCCGGGGCGGCGGTGGGCACGCCCCGCTACATGTCGCCCGAGCAGATCCGGGCCGGCGCGGTCGGGCCGACCGCCGACCAGTTCGCCTTCGGCGTGTGCCTGTACGAGGCGCTGTCGGGGCAGCGGCCGTTCCTCGGCGACAACATGTACACGCTGATGAAGGCGGTGGCCGGCGGCGAGCTGCGGCCGTGGCCGCCGGGCAGCGTCGCCCCGCGCTGGCTGCGGGCGCTGGTCGAGCGCGCGCTGGCGGTGCGGCCCGCCGACCGCTGGCCGTCGATGCACGCCATCGTCACCGAGCTGACCCGCGACCGGGCGTCGGAGCGGCGGGCCGCGCTCGACGGCTCGGCGTCGATGGATCCGATGATCGCCGCCTTCCCGCCGCCCGACGATCTGTTCGTCGCGCGCAAGGTCGAGGAGCTGCGCGGTCAGCTCGAGCGGGCGTGGGCGCACAAGTCGCGCGGCGCGCTGCCGGCGGCGCTCAAGATCGTCGCCGAGGTCGGGCCCGAGATCGAGCGCCTGGGCTACCGGCCGCTGCGGGCGGCGATGCTCTACCTGCGCGGCAACCTGCAGTACCGCACCGGCGACGCGCTGGCGGCGCGGGCCACGCTGCTCGAGGCGGCGCGGGAGGCGGCGCGGGCCGGCGACGACTGGCAGGTGGCGAACGTCTGGACCTTCCTGGTGCTGGTGGTCGGGCTCGGCCTCAAGCGGTTCGACGAGGCCGAGGGCGTGGTGGCGGCGGCCGAGGTCGCGCTCGAGCGGGTGGGGGAGAACGCGTCCTTGCGCTCGCGGCTGCTCAACAACTGGGGGACGTGCCTGCTGGCGCGCGGGCGCGCGCTCGACGCCGCCGACTGCTTCACGCGCGCGGTCGAGCTCGACACGATCACCCACGGCGCCGGTCACGGCTTCGTCGCGGTCTCGTTGTTGCACCTGGCCGAGGCGCTGCTCGCCGCGCAGCGCCTGGGCGAGGCGGCGTCGACGCTGGAGCGGGCGTGGGCGCTGTGTCAGCCCGACCGGCTGACGCCGACGCCGACGCGGCTGCGCTGCCAGGCGCTGGTCGGGCGGCTGCGGATCGCGCAGGGGCGGCCCGCCGACGCGGTCGGCCCGCTGGAGCGGGCCATCCTCGGCTGGGAGCGGCTGAGCGGGCGCGAGCGGGCGCTGGGCGAGACCGTGCGCGATCTGGCCGCGGCGCGCCGCGCGCTCGGCGACGCCGCCGCCGCCGACGCGGCCGCGGAGCGGGCCGCCCGCCTGCTGGCGGTGGCGCCGCCGCGGACGGCGTGAGGCGCGCAGGGCGTGCTGCGGGGGCGTGCCGCGCGGGCGTGCCGCGCGGCCGTGCTGCGGGGGCGTGCTCCACCCTCCGTGCTCCGTCGGGGGATGGTGGTACATGGCGCCGGTGCGGCGGGCCCGACGCCAGCGGGGGTCGCGGCCGCGTGGGGTCCCCTGCGGCCTGCGGTGCGGGGGGCCCGGCCTGCCCGACCGTCGGCGCCGTATCCTCGACTCACCGACGCACGATCCACCGGGCCGTGGAATCGAACTCGGCCTGCGGGGACCCCACGCGACCACTCCCCCCTCGGCGCCGGGCGCTCGCCGCACCTCCGTGCTCGGTCGGGGATCCGCCCGAGACTCCGAGCCCGCGCCCGGATCCGATCCCGAACCCGAGGCCGGATCCGAACCCGAGACGGCCGACGAGCCAGGGCGAGAGGCGTGGCGTCGACCGTCAGGGGCGGGCGCCGGCGCGGTATCCTGGGGCCAGCGTGCTCCGGGTGGTGATCGCGCAGTACGAGGGCTCGACGACGCTGCGCGCGCCGCCGCTGGCGGCCGGCCTGCTCGCCGCCACGCTGCGGCGCGAGCCGGGGCTGGGCGCGGTCGACGTCCGCGTCGACGCGCGGCGGCGGGCGCCGGCGGAGGCCGCGGCCCGGCTCGCCGAGGCCGACCTCGCCGGCCTGTCGCTCTACACCTGGAACACGCGCTACGCGCTGGAGGTCGCGCGGCTGGCGCGGGCCCGCAACCCCGAGCTGCGGCTCGTCGTCGGCGGGCCGTCGGTGCCACGCCGGCCCGAGGCGGTCGCCGGCTTCCTCGCCGCGCACCCCTGGCTCGACGCGCTCGTGCGCGGCGAGGGCGAGCGCGCCTTCTGCGACCTGGTGCGGGCGGTGCGCGGCGGCGAGCCGCTGGGCGGGATCGCGGGCGTGGTGGCACGCGCCGATGGCGGGCTCGCGATCGGGCCGGCGCGGCCACGCCTGGCCGGCGACGCCTTCGCCGAGGTCGGCTCGCCGTACCTCGACGGCACCTTCGACGAGCTGGTGGCCGCCGGCGAGATCGACGCGCGCACCGCCGCCGTCCTCGAGACCAACCGCGGCTGCCCGTTCGCGTGCACGTTCTGCGACTGGGGGCAGGCGACCCAGAGCAAGGTCCACGAGCTGCCCGGCGATCGGGTCGAGCGCGAGCTGACGTGGCTGGCCGAGCGCGGCGTGCCGTACCTCTACCTGGTCGACGCCAACTTCGGCATCCGCCGCCGCGACGAGGCGCTCACCCGCCACCTCGGCGAGCTGGCGCGCCGCCACGGCGCGCCGCGCTTCGTCTACTTCCACCTCACCAAGAACGCGAGCGCGCGCAACCTGCGCACCGTCGAGCTCCTGCGCGAGCACGGCGTCGGCACCCAGGTCGCGCTGTCGATGCAGGACTTCGAGCCCGAGGTGCTGGTCGCGATCCGCCGCGACAACATCCGCCCGGCCGACGCCCTCGAGCTGCGGGCGCGCTGTCACGCCCAGGGCCTGCCCACCAGCAACGAGCTGCTGCTCGGGCTGCCGGCGCAGACCGCGGCCTCGCTGCGGCGGAGCGTGGCCCGGGCGATCACGCCGTTCCCCGGCGACGCCTTCTTCCTCTACCCCACCCGGGTGCTCGAGAACGCCGAGCTGGCCGAGCCCGCGTACCGCGCCCGCCACGGCGTCGAGACCCGCTCGGTGCCGTGGTGGCCGCCGGATCCGGCCGAGCCGGCCCACGTGCTCGAGCGCGAGGAGCTCGTCGTCGCGACCTCGGCCCTGCCGGTGGCGGCGTGGCGCGAGGCCTTCGCCTTCGGCTTCCTGCTGTCGGCGCTGTGGAACCAGCGGCTCCTGCAGACCACCGTCCACGCGCTGCACTTCGTCCTCGAGGTGCCGGTCCCGGCGCTGGTCGACGCCCTGCTCGCCGCCGCCGGCCCGCGGCTGGGCGCGATCCGCGCCGCGCTCGATCGCCACAGCGCGGCGATCCTCGCCGGCGAGGCGTCGACGCTGCCGATCGCCGGCTGGGGGCCGCGGCGCCGCGAGCCGGCCGACGCGGTGTGCGCCGCCGTCCTCGCCGCGCCGGCCGCGTTCTTCGCCGAGGCCGCCGAGGTCGCCGCCGAGGTCGCGGTCGCCCACGCCGGCCCGACCGCGGCCGCGCTCGCGCGCGACGTCGTGGCCTGGGACGCGCTCCAGCTCGGCGCGCCGGCGACCGCGGGCGGCGGCGCCACCACCGGCGGCTTCGCCCACGACTGGCTCGACTACGCCGCGCGCATGGGCGAGCGGCCACGCCCGACGCCGGCCGCGCTCGCGGTCCGGGTCCGCCCCTGGCCGCCGCCGCCGCCGGAGCCGGGCGCGCGCCTCGACGCCTTCCTCGCCCAGGGCTGGTCGCACCAGCCGCGGGTGCTCGTCGAGTCCGTGGCGCGGCAGCCCGCGCCGGCGGCCGCCGCCGTCGTCGCCGGCGCGGCGGAGGAGGTGGTGCGATGACCGCTCCCGCGCCGTCGCCCGCGCTCGGGCCCGCGCCGCTGCCGGCGATGACCGCGGACGATCCGGACGCGCTGCGCGCCCGCGCCGCCGCCGACGGCTTCCTCTACGTCCCCGGGCTCCTGCCGCCGGAGCGCCTGACGCCGCTGCACGCGGTGGTCGACGCCGCGCTCGCCCGCCGCGGCTGGGTGGTCGACGGCGTCTCCGATCCGGCGCTGCGGCTCGGCCGGTGGGACGACGCCCGCTGGGTCGAGTTCCTGGGCGAGGTCCTGCCGTCGCCGCCGTACCAGGCGCTGGCCGCGGCGCCGGAGCTGCTGGCGGTGATCCGCGTCCTCCTCGGCGACGCGCCCCGGCTCCACGTCGGCGACGTCTGCCGGCTGGTGTCGCCGGGCGCGCCCGAGCTGACGACGCCGCCCCACCAGGACGCCGCCTACCTGCCCGACGCCGAGCGGGTGTGGACGGCGTGGCTCGCGCTCGGTCCCTGCCCGCGCGAGCTCGGCCCGCTCGCGCTGCTCCCCGGCCCCCACGCCGGCGGCCTCCGCCCCCACGCCCCGGTCGTGGTCGGCGGCGGCGTGGTCGGCACCGACGTCCCCGACGACGCGCCCTGGCACGCCAGCGACCTCGGGCCCGGCGACGTCCTCTTCTTCTCGGCCCTCACCGTGCACAAGGCGCTGCCCAACCGGACCGCCGACCGCCTGCGGGTCTCGGTCGACTACCGCTACCGCCCCGGCGACGGCGACCGAGCTGGCGCAGGGACCTCGACCCGGTCGGTGCGCTAGCAGCCGCGCCACCACACGCCGAGGGTCACGGTGCCCCCGGCGGCGAGCGGACAGGTGCCCTGGGCGCTGCCGCCCAGCCGCTCGCCGTCACCGTCGCCGCTCGAGCGCAGCTCGACCCGCAGCGCCGGGCAGTCGCCGCCGCGCAGCTCGAACGTCCGGTCACCGGACGGATTCCACAGCGTGACGACCGGGCCGTCGAGGGGATCGACCGCGATCCGGACCAGCGGCCCGCCGTCGTCGCGCCGGCCCAGCTCGACCGCGCGCTCGCCTCGATCGAGGGCCGAGCGGCAGGCGCCGAGCCGGGCCTGCCAGTCGCCGGCGGGCGAGCCCGTGACCTCGACGCGGCCGGCGCTCTGGGTCTGGTTGCAGCTCCGCGCCGCCACCACCACGCCGGCCAGCGGCACGGCCAGGCCGAGGATCGCCATGACCACGACCTGGAGCACGGTCCGGCCCGAGCGCGCCGGGGGCGCGGCGGTGGGATCGGCGGGCGGGCGCGCCGCGTCGTCGGCGGGCGGGCGCGCCGCGTCGTCGGCGGGCGCGGGCGGCGCGGGCGCGGCCTCGGCGGGGCGGTCGTCGTCGCTGCGGTCGCTCATCGTCGGCTCCGTCCCGGGCTCCGCGCTACGCCTTGGCCACCGCGGCCGCCCACCGCGCGAGGTGGGCGTCGACCGCGGCGCGGTCGGCGGTGGGGCGGAAGCGCCGCTGCTCGCGCCACACCGCCGCGATCGCGTCCTTCGACGTCCACACCCCCGCGCCCAGGCCGGCGAGGAAGGCGGCGCCCAGCGCGGTGGTCTCGAGCATCTCGGGCCGGCTGATCTCCACGCCCAGCACGTCGCACTGGAACTGCATCAGCAGGTCGTTGGCGGCGGCGCCGCCGTCGACCTTGAGCACGCGCAGCGCCTTGCCGGCGTCGCGCTCCATCGCCCGCAGGATGTCGACGTTCTGCAGCGCGATGCCCTCGAGCGTCGCCCGCGCCAGGTGGGCGCGGGTGGTGCCGCGGGTGAGGCCGGTGATGACGCCGCGGGCGTCGGGCCGCCAGTGCGGCGCGCCGAGGCCGGTGAAGGCCGGCACCACCACCACGCCGCCCGAGTCGGGGACCGAGGTGGCGAGGGCCTCGATCTCGGCGGCGCTGGTGAAGAAGCCGAGGCCGTCGCGCAGCCACTGCACGGCGGCGCCGGCGATGAAGGCCGACCCCTCGAGCGCGTACGCCAGCTCGCCCGGCACCTGCCAGGCCACGGTCGTGACCAGCCCGCTCCGCGACGCCACCGGCGCGTCGCCGGTGTTCATCAGGATGAAGGCGCCGGTGCCGTAGGTGCACTTGGCGTCGCCGGGCTCGAAGCAGGCCTGCCCGAACAGCGCCGCCTGCTGATCGCCGGCGATGCCGGCCACCGGCACGCCGTCGGCGACGCCGGGCACGCCGCGGGTCTGCCCCAGCACGCCCGCCGACGGCGCCACCGCCGGCAAGAGCGCGCGCGGCACGCCGAAGATGCCGAGCAGCTCGTCGGACCAGTCGAGGCGCGCGAGGTCGAAGACCAGCGGGCGCGACGCGTTGCTGACGTCGGTGGCGTGGACCGCGCCGCCGGTCAGGCGGTGGAGCAGGAAGCTGTCGACGGTGCCGAACGCCAGCTCGCCGGCCTCGGCGCGCGCGCGCAGCCCGGCGTGATCGAGCATCCACGCGACCTTGGTGGCCGAGAAGTACGGATCGATGGGCAGCCCGGCCAGGGCCCGCACCCGCTCGGCGTGCCCGGCGGCGGTCAGCGCCGCGCAGGCGCTGGCGGTGCGGCGGTCCTGCCAGACGATCGCGCGGTGGACCGGGCGGCCGCTGGCCCGCTCCCACAGCACCGCGGTCTCGCGCTGGTTGGTGAGGCCGATGGCGGCGACGTCGCCGGGGCCGAGCCGGGCGGCGGCCAGGGCCTCGCCGAGCGCGCCGGTGACCGAGCCCCAGATCTCCTCCGGATCGTGCTCGACCCAGCCGGGCTCGGGGTAGTGCTGGCGGAACTCGCGGTAGCCGCGGCCGCGCGGGCGCAGCTCCTCGTCGAGGACGAGCACGGTGGTGCCGGTGGTGCCCTGATCGATGGCGATGACGTGGCGCATGTCCTGGCCCGGCTTTATCACGAGCCGGCGGCCGGCGGCCGGCCGGGGCGCAGGTGGCGCTCGAAGAAGGCGCCGACCTCGGCCGCCACCACCGCGCGCTCGACGTCGATGGTGACCAGGTGGAAGCTGCGCGGCAGGAGCCGGACCCGCAGCTCGCGCGCGCGCACCCGCTCGGCGATGCGCGCCGCCGAGCCCACCGGCGCGGTGTGATCCTGCTCGCCGTGCAGCACCAGGAGCGGCGTCCGCACCTCGGGCAGGGCGTCGTCGACCAGCTCCATGAACGCGACGAGCTGGCCGAGCGCCCGCACCGGGAAGGCGCGGTACGCCGGGTTGGCGCGCCGCGCCCCGCGGTCGCGCACGTCGGAGCCGCCGAGCTTGGGCAGGTAGCGGACCTTGCCGGCCAGCGGCCCGCGGGTGGTGACGCGGGCGACCAGCCCGGAGAGGCCCTCGAGCCACAGCGGCGCGGCCAGCGACGCCGCGGCCGCCACCGGGCGCCGGGTCGCCAGGTGCAGCGCGAGCAGGCCGCCCAGCGACTGCCCGACCACCGCCACCGCGTCGCAGCGCGCCGCCAGCTCGTCGTACGCCGCGGCCACCGCGTCGGTCCACGCCGCGAAGCCGACCGGCTCGAGCTCCTCGACCCGGGTGGCGTGCCCGGGCAGCGCGATGCCGCGCACGGTCATGCCGCGCAGCGCCAGCGACTCGCCGAGGAAGCGCATCTCGTGAGGCGTGCCGGTAAACCCGTGGATACACAGGACCCCGCGCCGGTCGCCGGCGAGGTCGAAGGGGCCGTGCTCGGCCGGGCGCGGGGACGAGGCGGACACCGCCCGAGGCTACCCCGAAAGCTACCCTCACCCAGCGTCTCGCACGCCTGCTCACATTGACAGGACGGCGCAAAGGGCGGTTAGATCGTCAGCAGTTACGCGCCGGTCCCGATGAGCGAGTGGAAGACCCGCATCACCAAGGTCCAGGTTGTCAAGCCGCGGGTCGACTCCGGCGAGGCCTGCCTGGTGCTCGTCTATCCGCCGGGGCCCGACATGGGCAAGCGCTTCCCGCTGTCGCGCAACGAGGTGGTGCTGGGCCGCGGCTCCGACTGTGACATCCAGGTCGACCGCGACAGCGTCTCGCGCCGGCACGCCCGGGTCTTCCGCAACGCCGAGCAGTGGACGGTCGAGGACCTGGGCTCGACCAACGGCAGCTACGTCAACGACGTCCCGGTGCAGCGGTCACCGCTGCGCGACTCGGATTTCCTGAAGATCGGCGCCGCCATCTTCAAGTTCCTCAGCGGCGCCGGGGTCGAGGCCGCGTACCACGAGGAGATCTACCGGATGACCATCATCGATGGTCTCACCGGCGCCCACAACAAGCGCTCGTTCCTCGAGTTCCTCGAGCGCGAGATCGCGCGCTGCGCCCGCCACCGCCGGCCGCTGTCGCTGCTGATGTTCGACATCGATCACTTCAAGGCGATCAACGACACCCACGGCCACCTCACCGGCGACTACGTGCTCAAGGAGATGTCGAAGCGCCTGCTCGGCCGCATCCGCCGCGAGGAGCTGCTCGCCCGCTACGGCGGCGAGGAGTTCGCCTGCGTCCTGCCCGAGACCGACAACGCCGGGGCCATGATCTTCGGCGAGCAGATCCGGCGGCTGATCGCCGACGAGCCGTTCGAGTACGAGGGCGATCGCTTCCCGGTGACGGTCTCGGTCGGGGTCGCCACGGTCGAGGGCGAGGACGTCGACACCACGGCCTTCATCAAGATGGCCGACGACAACCTGTACCGGGCCAAGCGCGAGGGCCGCAACCGCGTCATCGGCTAGCCGCGGCGAACCGCGGCGAGCCGCCCGCCGGGACGGCCCGCGCTGCGCGCGGCCCCCGCGCTGGCTGGGGGTAGCCGGTGCTGGCTGGCGCTGGCTAGCGCTGGAGCACGAGCCCGGGCGCGCCGGGCAGCGCGCCCACCCCGTCGGGCCCGGGCGGTCCGCCGGCCACCGACGTCGTCACGCCGCTGACCGCGCCGGTGAGGATCACGCGGCCGCCGCCGCCGCCGCCGCCGGCGCCGGGGTGGGTCGGGGCGAGGGCGCCGGCGCCGCCGTCGGCGCGCAGGGCGCAGCCCTCGACGCGCTCGGCCTGGAGCCAGATCGGGCCGCCGCCGCCGCCGGCGCCGCCGCCGTCGGTCGCGCTGGGCGAGCGGCCGTCGGCGCC
>CAADGB010000195.1 GCA_900696455.1 uncultured delta proteobacterium | reverse complement strand
TCGGGCTTGCCGTCGGGCTTGCCGTCGGGCCGGGCGTCGGGGCGACGCGGCCGCGGCGGCAGGCCGGAGCGGGCCGGCTTGCGCACGATGGTCGGCCCCTCGTCGCCGTCGAAGCCGGCGTCGGCGCTCTGGGTCGACGGACGGGTCGGGCGGGTCGCGGGTGGCGGGCCCATGATGAGCCCCGACGGCTCGGGCCGGGCGTGGGGCGACAGCTCGATCGTCGCCTCGACGTCGTCGAGCTCGACCTCGTGGGTGACCCGTCGGCGCGGCGGCGGCGGCGGGGCCTTGCGCGTCGGCTCGGCGGCGAAGGCGTCCTCGTCGGCCTCGAGCATGGTGTCGAGGCGCGCGGCGAGCGCGCTCGCCCACGTGCTGCGGCCGTCGCCGGTCGGCACGTCGGCGAAGGTCGGCGGGGCGGGCGGGGCGGCGACGGAGGCGGCGGCGGCGGCGGCGGGGACGGAGGCGGACGCGGGAGCGGAGGCGGACGCGGGAGCGGAGGCGGTGGCGGTGGCGGTGGCGGAGGCGGACGCGGGAGCGGCGGCGGGAACGGCGGCGGCGGCGGACGCGGGAACCGAGTCGGGGACGGAGGCGGCCGCGAGCTCGGGCTCCAGGGGCGGCGGGCGGGAGGCCGGGGGACGGAGGGGGCCGGTGGCGCCGGCGAGCGTGGTCGGGATGGGCCCGGTGGCGGACGGATCGAGGCCGTGCAGGGCGCTCGGGGTGAGCGGCAGCGGGCCGGTGGTGGTGGCCGTCAGCGCCACCGCGGCGATCGCCGGCATGGAGTCGCCGGCCGCCGGCGTGACCACCGGCATCGGCCCCGTGCGCGGCGCCGCCAGCGGCTCGGGGGCGAGGCCGGGCGGGGGCGGCGAGGCCGGGCGCTCGACCGCCGACGGCGCGGGCGGGCGGAGGGCGATGGTCTCGACGTCGGGGCTCGCGGCCGGCACCGCCGCCGCGACCGCCGGCGCCAGCACCGCGCCGGCCGGCGTGGTGAGCGGCATCGTCGGCGCGACCGCGACCTCGCCCGGGCTGGCCGGCGGCGCCGGCGCCGGCGGCCGGGGGCGGCCGGTGTCCTCCCACTCCAGCGGCCGCGGCACGTCGAGCGAGTCGAGGCGCGGCTCGTTCATGAGGCGGAGGGTGGCGGTGGGCGCGCGCACCGACACCGTCGGCCCGGTGTCGGGCGGCGCGGCGGCGGCCTCGCGCTGCCACGGGTACTCGATGCGCCCGTGGTGGGCGTGCTTGATGGTCTCGCGCAGCGAGTCGTTGATGCGGCGGAGGTCGGCCATCGACAGGCCGGACTCGTCGAGCTGCCCGAGGTGGAGCTTGCCGTAGACGATGCGCTGCACCAGCGTCCCGCTCGACCGCTCGTCGGGGCTCTTGAGCGTGCGCGACGCCGCCTCGACCGCGTCGCAGATGGCGAGGATCGCGGTCTCCCGGCTCTGCGGCGGCACCCCGGGGTAGCGGAAGTCGTCGACGGTGAGCCGGCGCGGGTTGCCCTGCTCCTGGCACTTGGCCCAGAAGTACTCGAGCACGCCGTCGCCGTGGTGCATGTGCATGAAGTCGATGATGCGCTCGGGCAGCTTGTGGCGACGGGCCAGGGCGATGCCCTCGGTGACGTGGGCGAAGATGGCGTCGCACGACACCTCGGGGGCGAGCCGGTCGTGGGGGCTGGCGTCGCCGGGGCCGAGGTTCTCGATGAAGTAGGGCGGCTGCAGCGACTTGCCGAGGTCGTGGAAGTAGGCGCCGACCCGCACCAGGCGGCCGCTGGCGCCGATGGCGTTGGCCGCGACCTCGGCCATGTTGGCCATGGCCAGGCTGTGCTGCCAGGTGCCCGGGGACTTCTCGGCGATCTGCTTGAGCAGGGGGTGCGAGAGATCCTCGAGCGCCACCAGCTTGCCCTGGGTGATCTCGCCGCAGGCGAGCTGGAACAGCGCCATGAGCGGCAGCGCCAGCAGCCCGGTGATCGCGCCGCCCAGCGCCGCCGCGAGCCAGCTCGAGGTCGCCGGATCGGCCAGCTCGTGGCCGGGCACGGCGCCCAGCGACAGGTACGAGAACGCGGCGTAGGTGAGCGCGGCGCCGGCGGTGGCCATGGCGCCGGCGCTCACCGCCAGGGTCCAGCGCGCCCGCGCTCGCTCGGGGATGACGATCGCCGCCGCCACCGCCTGCACCACCAGCACGGTCGACACGCCGAGGTCGAAGGGCACGAGCAGGCTCATCACCAGCGCCGCCAGCACGCCGCCGGCGAGGCCGGCGGTGCGATCGAAGACCAGGGTCGGCACCACCGCGCCCAGCGCCACCGGGACCGCCAGCACCGACAGCGGCCACAGCAGGAGCAGGGTCTTGGTCAGCGCGGCGCCCGCCGCCACCGTGCCCAGCAGCACGAGCTGGACGCGCAGCAGCCGGCCGCCGTTGGAGCGGCGCAGGTGGTGGGTGAGGGCGGCGGCGAGCACGAACAGCACCGCGAAGTAGGCGGCGAAGCCCGCCAGCCCGCGCGGGGTCGAGGCCTGGACCGCCGCCGCGATCTCGGCTTGCTCGGCGGTGGCGACCTCGCCGCGGGCGACCACGACCGCGCCGCCGCGGGCCACCACGAGCCCGTCGTCGTAGCCGTCGAAGGGGCGGACCCGGACCGTCACCGGCGCCGGCTCGCCCTCGACCACGGTGGCGTCGACGAGCCAGCTCTCGGCGAGGACGATGGGCGTGACCACGAGCGCGAAGCCGAACGCGAGCACCAGGCCGAGGGCGAGGTTGACCCGCGGGCGGCGGGTGATGACCGCGGCGAGGCGGAGACGGCTGGGCACCTGGTCGGGCATGGGCGGCGGTCGGCGGCAGCGGGTCGGGCGCTAGATCCCGATGTCGAACTCGGCGCGGGTGCGCGGTCCGTTGATGCTGGGGAACTTCATCGCCCGCATGACGCCCGACAGGCAGCCGTGCAGCGCGCCCTTGGACTCGCCGTTGACCCGCATCCAGCTCACGCGGCCGCTGGGCCCGTCGATGATGATGCTGATCGACGCCGACGAGGTGCCGGTCTTGTGCAGGCAGCCGCCCAGCCGGTTGCCGTACCGCGAGTACACCGAGAACACCGTCCCCATGTCGAGGGTCTCCGAGCCCTCGTCGCTGTCGTCGGAGAGGTCGAGCGAGAGCGCGTCGTTCCCGCCGGGTAGCCCGGGGCCGCTGCGCCCGCCGCCGCCGCCGCGGCGGCCGCCGCCGGCGCGCGCCTTCTTCTCCGGCGGCTTGGGCGCGGACACCGTGACGTTGAGCGAGGCCTGGGCCAGGGTGTCGACGCCGGCGACGTCCTTGTTCTTGGCGGCCGACAGCGCGGTGATCACGAGGTAGACCGCGACGCCCGCCGCCAGCACGCCGGCGCCGATGAAGCCGTAGAGGGTCACGCCGCGCTTGCGCTCCCGCGACTGGTGCTTGACCTCGGCCTGGGCGCGGCGGGCGTCGTCGCGCGCCTGGCGCGCGGCCTCGACCAGCGGCCCGAGCAGCGGGTGAGCCTCCACGGCGACGCGGCCGCCCTCGTCCTTGTCGAACAGGACGTTGCCGTGGTGGACGTGGCCGGTCTGGATCTGCTCGACCAGGCCCTTCATCGAGAACGGGCCGAAGTCGAAGCGGCCCTTGGTCACCAGCCAGCGCTCGGCGGGGTCCTCCATCGCCGCCTCCAGCGCCGGCGGGATGACCAGCGCGGCCCGCGGCGGGGTGGCCACCGGCGGGCCGTCGGCGCCGACCTGCTCCTCCTCCTCCTCGACGCCGCGGCACAGCACGTCCATCACCAGCTCGCGCAGCGCGGTGACCGAGCCGAACCGTCGCTCCGGCTTCTCGGCGCAGGCGCGGGCGATGATCTCGTCGACCTCCGGCGGGATCCCGGGGGCGGCCTCGCTGGGGCGCGGTCCGCCGCGGGCCAGCGGCTGGCCGACCAGCGCGTCGTAGAGCAGGGCGCCCAGGCCGTAGACGTCGCTGGCCGCGGTCGGCTCCTCGCCGCGCTGGACCTCGGGCGCGATCCAGCCCGGGGGCCTGACCGCGCCGGCGGCGATGGCCGCGCACAGCGCCGGGCCGAGCGCGAGGTCGGCGACCGCGATCCGCCCGCCGCGTGACACCGTGACCGACTCGTCGCCGAGGGCGCCGTGGACCAGGCCGTGGGTGGAGGCCAGGCCCTGCGCCACCAGCGCGATGACGTTGCCGGCGCCGCGCGGCGGCAGCCCCACGCCCGAGGCGGCGTGCTTGCGGTCGAGCACGTCGCGCAGCACCGGCCCGTCCTCGGGCTCGGTCACGACGTAGAGGTGACCGTCCTCGAAGCCGCCGCCGAAGGTGGGCGCGACGTTGCGATGATCGGTGAGCTGGGCGACCTCGGGGGCGCGGGCCTGCAGCGCCGCCACCACCGGGCGCAGCCGGGCCAGCTCGGGGTGGACCAGGTGGAGGGTGGCGAGCACCTCGCCGCGCTGGGCGCGGAAGACGTCGGCGATGAGGGTGCGCCGGAGCCGGGGCCCCAGGGTCCAGCCGCCGATCGCCGCGCCGTCGGAGGCGTGGTCCGGCTCGGGTTCGGTCGCGACGCTGGCGAGGCCAGCCTCGGAGCTCATCGCCAGCGAGGATACGCGCCCCCGCGTCGCAGGGTCAATCGCACCGGCCTCGGCCTCGGCCTCGGCCTCGGCGGCGGCCTCGGCCTCACGGTGCGCAGCCGGCGGCGTCGGCGCGCGCCCGCGCCGCCGCGACCCGGCTCGCGGATCGCAAGTACTTGCAACCATTGACTCGGTCCGTGCTCACCAGCGCGTCGCCGAGGAGGTAGCGTGCGCGCTGGTTGCGGGGGTCGAGCTCGAGCGCCTGATCGGCGTGGGCGATCTGCTTGAGGCGGTTCCCCCGGCGGCGGGCGCCGTCGGCGGCCGCGAGGTGGCCGGCCAGGCGCGCGGCCCGCTCGCCGCGCCCGGCGGCGGGCC
>CAADGB010000194.1 GCA_900696455.1 uncultured delta proteobacterium | reverse complement strand
GAGCGAGGGCGTGTCGAAGGCCGACACGCCGCGGCCGCCCGCCCGCGCGCTGAGAGGCCAACGGCCACGGCCTCTCCGGTCGGCCTCCCACCACTCCGGTCGGCCTCCCACCACTCCGGTCGGCCTCGCACCACTCCGGTCGGCACACCACTCCGGTCGGCACACCACTCCGGTCGGCCTCCCACCACTCCGGTCGGCCTCCCACCACTCCGGTCGGCCTCCCACCACTCCGGTCGGCCTGAGCCGCCCGAGCGTCAGCGAGGGCGTGTCGAAGGCCGACGAGCCGCGGCCGCCGCCCGCGTCGCGAGCGCCCTCACGCGTCGACCACCTTCACCGGCACGAACGACAGCGTGGGGGACGGGCGGTGGCGGACGAGGGCGTCCCGGAACGCGGCCGAGACGAACATCATGCCGGGGGCGTGGTCGAGGCGGACGACGTGGAGGCCGTCGAGCGAGCTGCGCGGGAGCGGGTCGGGGCGGGCGATGTCGTACGGCGGCGTGCGGTGGAAGCCGCAGGCCGGGCAGGGCGGCTTCACGCGGCGCATGCGGGCGGCGAGGACGCGGGGCGGTCGGGTAGCGACCGGCCAGGCCTCGACCTCGTGGAGCACGTACGATTTGCCGCTGCGGGCGGTCTTGGCGACGAAGCGAGCCAGGCGCAGGCCGAGGGCGCGGATGGCCGGGTCCTTCGCGACCTCCTCGCGGAGCAGCGGCCCAAAGAGGTCGCCGAAGACCGCCGGAGGTTCGCCCTTCACGGCGGCCGTCGGCGGCCCGAACGTGACCCCCGGAGAAAGCGGGAGTCCGTCCGGGAGCCGCGTAGCCGCGGCCTTTCGGCGCTGCTCGTACTCGGCGAACGGTCTCGGCCATCGTGAACCCGCGAGCTCGCCAGGGAGCATGGAGCCCGAGATGGTCGGATAGGAACCACCGACCTCGGCCCAGGTGTTTCCACAGACGTCGCAGGCGACGCCGCCGAGACCGCATGAACGCGCGCTGTTCTTGAACAGGAACCTGCTGCTTTGCAGGCGTACCAGCCTGGTGCGCTGGCGTCCTCGTCCGCCACGCGTCGCGCCCGCGCGGCGCGGCCGGCCCGGGCGCCAGCGGCCACGGGCTGCGGGGGTGGCCGGCGCGGGCGACCGGCTGCGCCGACGCGCCGGCTCACGCGTCGCCCCCCTTCACCCCAGCTCCAGCCAGCGCAGGTCGCCGCCGTGCGCGTCGCGCCAGCGGCGGACATCGAGGACGGTCGGGTTGTCGTCGCCGACGTCCTGGGCGAGGGTCACGACCACCAGCATCGGGGGCAGCTCGGGGCCGGCGAAGTGGTCGCTCACGATGGTGGCCTCGGGGCTGCCGGCGGTGGCGCCGCGGGTGCCGTCGACCGCGAGCACGAGCGGGCGCCGGGCGGCGAGGCGGCTCAGGACGCGGCGGAGCGCGGCCACGCCCTGGGCGAAGACCTCGTCGGGCGCGAGCGGGCGGGCCTGGGGCAGGTTGGGGATCTGCAGGCCGGGCAGGCGGCGCAGCGCCGGGAAGATGCGGGCCAGGGCCACGGCGTCGCCCATGAGCGCGTCGATCTCGGGGCGCGGCAGGCTCATGACGTGGGCGCTGAGCTGATCGAGCGCCTGGTCGAGGCCGGGCATGCGGGTCTGGTCGCGGACGCTCACCTGGGACGCCAGCACCAGCGCGTCGTGATCGCGGCGCAGCTCGGCCAGGAACGCGGCCAGGACCCCGCGGCGGGCGACCTCGTCGGCGCCGGCGATGACGGCGAGGGTCAGGTGATCGCGGCTGGCGGCGAAGGCCTCGCGCAGCCGGACCAGCGCCGCGTCGTCGCCGACGTGGGGGTCGGCGGCGGCGGCGGCGCGCACCGCGACGGTGGCCGGCGACGGGGCCGCGCCCAGCGCGTCGAGCACCGCCAGGCCGTCGGGCCGTCGCCGCGGATCGCGGTCGAGCAGGCGCATGCACAGGGCGTCGAGGTCGGGCGGCACGCCGGCGGTGACCGCGCCGGGGCGCGGCGGATCCTCGAGCTGCTTGCGCAGCATGACCTCGTGGGCGGGGCCGCGGATCGGGCGCAGGCCGGCCAGGGCCTCGTACAGCATCACGCCGACCGCGTACCAGTCGGTCGCCGGCCCCACCGGCAGGTCGGCGGCCTGCTCCGGGGACATGTAGGCGACGGTGCCGACCGAGCTGCCCTCGTGGGTGCGGTCGACCGCGACCGGATCGATCACCAGGCCGAAGTCGAGGAGGACGGCGCGGCCGCCGGGCTCGACCAGGACGTTGGACGGCTTGACGTCGCGGTGGACCCAGCCCGCGGCGTGCAGCGCGGTCACGGCGTCGGCGAGCTGGACCAGCGCCGCCCGCAGCCGCCCCTCGTCGAGGACGCCGGCGCCCGGGCCCGGCCGCGGCGTCATGACGGTCACGTCGCCGTGGTCGTCGATCACCAGCGGCGCCGCCGGCCGCACCCAGCGGTCGAAGCGCTCGCCGGCGACCAGCTCCATCGTGAACATCCACTCGTCGTCGACCGTGAACAGCTCGTGCAGCGCCACCAGGTTGGGGTGCTCGACCCCGACCAGCGCCCGGAACTCGCGCTTGAAGCGGTAGAGGTCGGCGCCGCTCAGCTTGCGCAGGGCCTTGAGCGCGACCTCCTCGCCGCGCGTCCGGTCGAGCACGCGGTAGACCGTGCCCGACGCGCCGACGCCCAGCTCGCCGCGCAGCTCGAAGCGGTCCAGGTCACCCCCGGGGCGCACGGCCATGGCGCCGATCCTAGCCGCGGCCGGGCGCCCGTGCATCACCCCGCGGCGTCGAGCGTGGGCCCGGCGCCCGCGCTCAGGGACGGGCGCGGCGGGCGTCGGCGACCACGTCGCGGACGACCCGGCCCAGGGCCGCCACGTCGAACGGCTTGAGCAGGATGGCGGCGATGCGCAGGTCGCGCTCGGCGGCCTGGCGGTCCTCGGCGGTGCAGCCGGTGATGAGCACGAACGGCGTCTGGTCGCCGCCGGCCCGCACCTGGTCGAGCAGGGTGAGCCCGCTCTCGCGGCCGAGCACCAGGTCGCAGACGATGAGGTCGAAGCGGGCGGCGGTCAGGGCCTCGCGGGCGGCGTCGACCGTGGCCGCGGGGGTCGCGACCACGCCGTGCGAGCGCAGCGCCCGGGTGATGGCCCGGGACACCGTGGCGTCGTCGTCGACGAGGAGCACGCGGGTCACGAGCGGAGGATGCATCGAAACCGGGGGATACGCCATCCCCCGGGTAGGGTGGATTTACCTGGTAGGCGTCGCCGCGGTCGCCGCGGTCGCCGCGGTCGCCGCGGCCGGTCGCGGTCAGACCGCGGCGCGGGCGTCAGTCGTCGTCGGGCAGGCCGGCCTCGGCCGCCTTCTCGACCCGCTTGCGGGCGTTGTGATCGAGCACCGCCTTGCGCAGCCGGATCGACTGCGGGGTGATCTCGACCAGCTCGTCGGCGTTGATGAACTCGAGCGCGTACTCGAGGGTGATCTGGCGGGGCGGGGCCAGGATCAGCTTCTCGTCGGCGCCGGCCGAGCGGATGTTGGTCAGCTTCTTGGTCTTGTTGGGGTTGACCACCAGGTCGTTGTCGCGCGAGTGCAGGCCGACGATCATGCCGGGGTAGACCTTGACGCCGGTCCCGACGAACAGGACGCCGCGGTCCTGGAGCGAGAACAGGGCGTAGGCGTTGGTCTCGCCGACCTCGCTGGCGATCAGCACGCCGTTGACCCGGCTGCGCACCGCGCCCGCCCACACGTCGTAGTCCTCGAGCTGGGTGTAGAGCACGCCGGTGCCGCGGGTGTCGGTGAGGAACTGCGAGCGGTAGCCGATGAGGCCGCGGGACGGGATGCGGTACTCGAGGCGGACCCGGCCGGGCGCGCTCGGGCGCATCTCCTTCATCTGGCCGAGGCGGCGGCCGAGCTCCTCGACCACGGCGCCGGTGTAGCGCTCGTCGAGGTCGATCACGGCGTGCTCGTAGGGCTCGCGCAGCTCGCCCTTGGGCCCGACCTGGGTGATGACCTCGGGCTGCGACACGCACAGCTCGTAGCCCTCGCGCCGCATGGTCTCGATGAGGACCGACAGGTGGAGCTCGCCGCGGCCCGAGACCTTGAACACGCCCGCGTCCTCGGTGTCCTCGACCTTGAGCGCGACGTTGCTCTTGGTCTCGCGGTGCAGGCGCTCGCGCAGGTTGCGCGAGGTGACGTACTTGCCCTCCTTGCCGGCGAAGGGCCCGTCGTTGACGCGGAAGTGCATGCTGATGGTCGGGGCGTCGACCTTGAGCAGGGGCAGGATCGTCGGCGCCTGGATCGAGGTGATGGTCTCGCCGACGTTGAGCTCGTTCATGCCGGTGAAGGCGACGATGTCGCCGGCCCGGGCCTCGGCCAGCTCGAAGCGCTTGAGGCCCTGGAAGCCGAGCACCTTCTGGATCCGGAACTCCTCGCGGCTGCCGTCGCGGTGGGCGAGCAGGACCCGATCGCCGACCTTGGCCACGCCGGCGCGCATGCGGCCGATCGCGACGTAGCCGAGGAAGTCGTCGTAGTCGAGGGTGGCCACCTGCATGCACAGCGGCGCCGCCGGGTCGGCGTCGGGCGGCGGCACCTGCTCGAGGATGAGGTCGAGCAGCGGCGCCAGGTCGACGCGCTCGTCGGTCAGGTTGCGCACGGCGAAACCCTCGCGTCCCGACGCGTAGATGACCGGGAAGTCGAGCTGGTGCGAGCTCGCGCCCAGCGAGTCGAACAGATCGAAGACCGGATCCATCACCTTCTCGGGCTCGACGTTGGGCCGGTCGATCTTGTTGATGACCACCAGCGGCCGCAGGCCCATGTCGAACGCCTTCTGGGTGACGAACCGGGTCTGTGGCATCGGCCCCTCGTGGGCGTCGACCACCAGCAGGACCGAGTCGACCATGCCCAGCACGCGCTCGACCTCGCCGCCGAAGTCGGCGTGGCCGGGGGTATCGACCAGGTTGATGCGCACGCCCTTCCAGGTCACCGAGGTGCACTTGGAGAGGATCGTGATGCCGCGCTCGCGCTCGAGGTCGTTGGAGTCCATGGCCCGCTCGGCGACGACCTCGCCCTGGCGGAAGGCGCCGGCCTGGCGCAGGAGGCCGTCGACCAGGGTGGTCTTGCCGTGGTCGACGTGGGCGATGATGGCGACGTTGCGGAAGCTGGTCTGGGCGGGCATGGCTACTTCGCGGCAGGGGTGACGGCGGCCAGGCGGTCGCACGCGAGGAGCGCGCGGGCCGGCAACGGCAGGGGGGCGGGGGCGAGCAGGCGCGCGGCGAGCTCGAGGTCGGTCGTGCCGCTCACGGTGCCGGCCAGGGCGTCGCCGGCGGGGCCGGCGAGCAGGCGGTGGCGGTCGCCGTGGCGCTCGACGGCGCCGACCGGGGCGCGGCTGGCGTCGACGGCGGTGGCGCGCTCGGCGGTCAGGGCGAGGCGCACCATGGGCACGCCGATGGGATCGACCAGCGACAGCCGGCCGGGCTCCGCGACCACGCGGGCCACCAGGCCGACCTCGCCGCGCAGCTCGCGGCCGGCCGGGCCCGGGCCCAGCCGCCACGCGCCGGCGCTGGCGGTGTCGCCGGCGACGGTGATGACCAGGGGCCCGGCCTGGTCGGCGGTGGCGCCGTCGAGGTCGGCCCGGCAGCCGGCGGCGGTGCGGGTCAGGCGCAGGGTGGCGGCGCCGCCGGCGTCGTGGAGGACGACCTCGACCGGCGCCACGTCGCGGCGCGCCTGGCAGGCGGTGGCCGCGGTGGCCGCGACGGCGGTGGCCGCGAGGGCGCCGGCCGCGAGGGCGGCGGTCGCGAGCGAGGCAGGCAGGGGCGCGGCGCGCACGGGCGGGGCGGTGCGTATCACGTTTGCGCCCCGGCGTCTCGGCGACGGCGCGGCCCCCGGCGACGACGGTCGCGCCGGCCGCCCGCCCGTGCTATGCGCCTGGCGCATGCGACGCCTCGCCCTGGCCGCGCTGTGGGCCGCCGCCGGCCTGGCCTCCGCCTGCTCGAGCTCGGGGGCGGGCGAGGCGCGGGGCCGGGCCGCGGCTCCCGGCGACGACGCGGCGGCGGCGGTGCCGGTGCCGGTGGCGCTGACCCTGCGGCCCCTGGGCGGCGGGCGCCTGGCCGACTTCGACTGGCGGCGGGGGCCGGGGCGAGCCGCGTTCGCCCGCGCGCTGGTCGCCGAGAAGGCCGGCGATCTGGCCGGGGTGGCGCGCGAGGCGGCCGCCGCGCTGGCCGCCGATCCGGGGCATCTCGAGGCCGCGTGGCTGGTGGCGGTGGCGCGGGCGCGGCTGGGCGAGCTCGACGGCGTGCTGGCGCCGCTCGAGATCGCGGCGGCCGGCGACTGGCCCAAGTGGGGCGAGCGCTCCCTCGATCTGGCGGCGCTGGCCGGCTTCCGCGCGACGCCGGCGGGGCGGGCGTGGGTGGAGGCCGGCGAGCGCTACCGCGCGGCGCTGGCCGACGCCCTGGCCGGCGCGCTGGTGGTGGTGGCGCGCACCGCGCCGGCGTCGGCGCCGCGGCTCGCCACCGACGGCGTCACCCGCGTCGATCACCGGGCCGAGCTGTACGCGGTCGACCTCGCCGGCGGGCGCTGGCTGCGCCTCACCCGCACCGGCGGCACCGTGGTCGGCGCGCTGCCGGCCCCGGGCCGTCCGCTGGTGGCCTACGCCGCGTACCGCGAGGTGGCGCGGGCGCGCGCCGGCACGTCGATCCGCGAGCTGCGGGTCGGCGTCGTCGAGCTGGGCACCGGCCGCGCCGGCCGCGAGGTGGCGCTGCGCGACGTCCACGAGGTCACCCTGGGCTGGCAGGTGCGCGGCAGCGAGACGACGCTGGTGGCGCGGGTGGTGCCTGCCCGCACCGGCAAGGGGGCGGCGGCGCCGCCGCGCACCTACGCCATCGACTGGAAGCAGGGCCAGCGGCGCGACACCGACCTGCCGCCGGCGCGCGACGGGCTGCGGATCCGGCCGCTGACCGCCGAGCGCCGCCGGCTGCCGGTGCGCGGCGTCACCGCCGACTGGGACGACGCCGGGACCGCGAGCGCGGCGCGGATCGACAAGAGCAAGAAGGTGGTGGTGCCGGTGGGCGGGGCGATGATCGACGGCCACTCGCTGGTGTGGTCGCCCGACGGCGCGCGCCTGGCGTTCGCGACCGCCGCCGAGGATCCGTGCGCGGCCGACGCCGCGGCGCGCGCGGTGGCGATCCACGTCGTGGACGCGGCCAGCGGCCGGGCGCGGGTGGTGGGGCAGGGCGTGGGCGTGCCGTCGCCGGTGTGGCTCGACGCCGCGCGGCTGGCGTTCGTCGACGGCGACGGCGTGCGCGTGGTCGACGTGGCGGCGAGCCGCGAGCTGGTGCGGCTCGAGGGCGGCCCCGGCGCGGCGGTGGTCACCGCGGTGTTCGGCGAGTCGCGGGCGTGCGCGGCGGCGGGCGGCGCCGGACCGTTCGCGGGCTTGCCCGACGACGCTGGCGGTGGCGGTGGCAGCGGCGACGGCGGCGAGCCGGGCGACGAGGGGGCGGATGTCTCCGCGCTGGACGACGGCGGCGGCGACGCCGGCACCGTCGCCCCGCACCGCGCGCCCTGAGCGGCCGGGTCCGAGGTCGGGGTCGGGGTCGGGGTCGGATCCGGGGTCGGGTTCGGATCCGGGTTCGGGTTCGGACCCGGGTTCGGGTCCGGCATCGGGTTCGGGTTCGGGTTCGGGTTCGGGTTCGGGTTCGGGTTCGGGTTCGGGTTCGGGTTCGGGTTCGGGTTCGGGTTCGAAAGGGCCTCGCTCCGCCGCCGTGGCCGCGGTATGGTGCCGCCGCTCTCCACCAGAGAGGTCGAGGTGATCGCTGGTGGCTCGCTCGGTTCGCCGACGGGCCACGGGAGGAAAGTCCGAGCTTCACAGGGCAGGGTGCTGGTCAACGGCCAGTCGAGGCGACTCGCAGGAAAGTGCCACAGAAATCAAACCGCCTCCCGCGAGGGAGGTAAGGGTGAAACGGTGCGGTAAGAGCGCACCGCTCGCCTGGTGACAGGCGAGGCACGGCAAACCCCACTCGAAGCAAGACCAGACAGGGGTCGCGTGGCCCGCGCGATGACTCCGGGTTGGTCGCTGGAGCCCACCGGCAACGGTGGGCCTAGATGAATGATCACCGCCGGCGCGAGCCGGAACAGAACTCGGCTTACCGGCCTCTCTGGTGGAGGGCGCTACTTCAGCGCCGCCAGGTCGGCGGCCAGCGCGCGGAGCTGGCGCTCGGCCTGGGCGCGCAGCTCGTCCTTGCGTACGGCCTCGAGGTACGGCGGGATCGCGGCGTAGCGGCGGCGGAGGACCTCGGTCGCGTCGCGGCCGTGGCGGGTGATGGCCTGGTCGAGGGCGCGGCCCACCTGCTCGTAGAGCTGGCGCAGGGTGGCGTTGTCGGCCGCGGCGGTGGCCCCGGCGTCGGGCGCGCGCGGCGGCGGGCCGGCGTCGACCGGGCGGGGACGGGACACGGCGGCGTCGGGGCGGGGCGCGGGGCGGGGACCGGCGTCGATCGCGCGCGGCCGCGGCGCGCCGGCGTCGACGGGCGCGACCCGGATCGGGTCGACGGGGTCGTCGGGCCCGACGGGGTCGCCGGGATCGGGCACGTGGCCGGCGTCGCGCGCGGGCTCGCCGGCGTGGTCGCGCACCCCGCCGGTGGCGGCGTCGGCGGCGGCCTCGGGGTCGCGGTCGGGCGCGGCGTCGGCGGTGGCGACGGCGGCCGCGCGCGGGTCGTGCCCTCCGCCGCCGGTCACGAGCACGATCGCCAGCACCGCGAGCGCGAGGAGCGCGACGGCGACCAGCGCCAGCCGGCGCGCGCGCCGCGCCGGCCGCGTGAACACCTCCTCGGGCAAGGTGGCCGGCCGGGGCCGCGCCGGCTCGGCCGCGGCGTCGGTCGGGGCGTCGGGCGCGGCGT
>CAADGB010000193.1 GCA_900696455.1 uncultured delta proteobacterium | reverse complement strand
GGCGCGCCCGGCCGCCGGGCCCGCGCCGGCGCCGGCGCCCGAGCTGCCCGCCGACGCGCCGGCCGAGGACGTGCTGGCGCTCGCCAACCAGCGGCGCAAGCAGCGGGCCTGGCGCGAGGCCGACGTCCTCTACCGCCGCGTCGTGCGCGCCTACCCGCGGACCGAGGCCGCGGTGGTGGCCGAGGTCGCGTCGGCGACGATCCGCCTCGAGCACCTGGGCGATCCCGCCGGCGCCCTCGCCGGGTTCCGCCGCGCGCTCGAGGCGCGGCCCGCCGGCGCGCTGGGCGAGGAGGCGCGCTGGGGCATCGCCGAGGCCTTCCGCGGCGTCGGCGACGCGCGCGGCGAGGCCTTCGCCCTCCGCGTCTTCCTCGAGACCCACCCCGGCTCGGCGATGGCGCCGGCGGCGCGCAAGCGGCTGGCCGAGCTGCCGCCATGACGGCGTGGCGCGCGCTCGCGGCGCTCGGCCTCGCGGCCTGCGTCGCCCGCGACACCGTCGCCACCACCGGCGGCGGCGAGGATCTCGACACCTACTGCCAGGGCCGGGGCCCGCCGGTGCTGGTCGACGACACCTGCACCGGGGCGGTGGCCGAGGCCCTGTTCCGCCACGCCCTGTGCGCGTGCGGCGACCTCGCGCTCGGCGCCGGCCTCACCACCGACGCCTTCGACTCGCGCCAGGGCCCGTGGACGCCGGGCGGCACCGGCGGTCACGTCGCGAGCAACGGCGGCCTCGACCACAACGGCGAGCTGCTCGTCGGCGGCGATCTCACCGTCGCCGGCGCGCGCGGCCTCGCCGCCGGCCCGCGCGCCGACGTCGCCGGCAACCTCGCGGTCGCCGCCGGCCTCGGCCGCCCGTCGTCGGCGATCGCGGTGGCCGGCGCCGCCGGCGTCGGCGGCGACATCGACGTCGCCAGCCTGACCGTCACCGGCTCGCTGACCACCCCGGCCGGCGCCGGCGAGCGCGGGACCGTCACCGCCGGCAGCCGCCAGACCGCGGCGGTCCAGGTGCCGCCGCCGTGCCGCTGCGATCCGGCGGAGGTCCTCGACGTGGCCGCGGTGATCGCCGCCCACGCCGCCGACAACCACGACGCCGAGCTCGGCATCACCCCGGCCGAGCTCGACGGCCGGACCGGCGACGTCACCCTCGTGCTGCCGTGCGGGCGCTACTACCTCGACCGCGTCCAGGTCACCGGCGGCGGCAGCCTGATCGTGCGCGCCACCGGCCGCACCGCGCTGTTCGTCGCCGGCGACGTCACCGTCGACGGCGCGCTGACGATCGAGGTCGCGCCCGGCGCCGAGCTCGACCTGTTCGTGGCCGGCCACCTCAACCTGCCGGGCGCGGTGACCATGGGCGATCCGGCCCGACCGCGCGACCTCCGCCTCTACCTGGCCAGCGCCGGCTCGGTCGCGCTCTCGGGGGGCGCCGCGATCGCCGCCAACCTCTACGCCCCGGCCGCCGACCTCGCCACCAGCGCCCCGCTCGAGCTCTTCGGCGCGGTGCTCGTCCACCGCTGGAGCCTGAGCGCGCCGGTCGCCCTCCACCACGACCGCGCGATCGCGGTCGCCGGCCAGGCCTGCGAGCCGTGAGCTGCTAACGTCCGGTTGCCGGACGCTCGTAGACGGTCACCACCGGCACGCCGTCGACCCGCAGCACGAACACCGGCCGCACCGTCCGGTAGGCGGCCCAGATCATGTAGTCGTGGCGGTTGAAGTGCCGCTCGTGGACGACCAGCGCGAGCTGCGACGACGCCACCCCGGCCTCCTCGCGCCCGCTGTCGCGCAGGGTCGGCGGCAGGAGCCGATCGCGGACGTAGAGGCCCCACGCCGGCGACGCGTCGTGGCTGTACACCGGACGCGCCGGCGCGCCGGCCGCCGGCGCCCGCGTCCGCAGGAAGGGCAGGACGCCGCGCGCGGCCTCGCCCCAGAACTGCCGGTTCATCCCCAGGTCGGCCCCGCCCGGGGCGCCGCCGGCGATCGCGTTGTAGTGGGTGAGGGCGCGCGGCTGGGCGTGGCCGGTCTCGATCGCGGCCGCGCCCACGATCGCCAACCCGACCACCGCCACCGCCGCCGGCTCGAGGCCACGCGCGACCGCGGCCCGGGTCGCCAGCCCCGGGGCGTGCGCCCGCGCCGCCGCCGCCGCCCGCCGCGCCGCCCACACCACGCCGACCGCGGCGGCGATGCACAGGGACGGGATCGCCGCCGCCCAGTGCTTCTCGGCGCCGAAGATCGGCGTCGAGCCCAGGAAGAACGGCCCCATCGCCACGACCACCGACAGCACGAGCAGGACGCCGGCGGCGCCGTCGTCGCGTCGCCCGGCGGCGGCCGCCGCCCGCCCCTCCCGCCGCCACACCGCCGCGCCCACCGCCGCCGCCGCCAGGGTCGCCGCCGGCACGGTCAGGAGCGTGGTCACGAGCGCCACGTGCCAGGGGAACGGCGGCGCGTTCCAGTTCCGGCCCAGGTACTCGAAGTTGTAGTGGACGTGGTCCAGGTGGAAGCGCAGCCAGTCGCGGAGGTGGGCGACGGTGTCGAACCACAGCCACGGCCACAGCGCGACCAGCACCAGCGGCCCCAGCACCACCAGCGACGCCACCAGCGGCCAGTGCTCGCGCAGCCCGCGGCCGAGCGCGCGCGCCGCGCCGCCCGCGCTGCGCCCGGTCGCCGGCAGGTGATGGCGCAGCGCCACCCACACGAAGTGGGGCGCGATCGCGAACGGCAGGAGGAACGCGTTGTGCTTGGTCGCCAGCGCCAGGCCCCACACCACGCCCGCCGCCACCGCCCACCGCCGCGACGACAGGCCGCGCCAGTAGGCCCACAGCGTCGCCACCCACAGGGTCGCGATCGGCGCGTCGAAGCAGGCCAGGCCGGCGTGGAAGAAGGCGCGCGGCAGGCACAGGGTCAGGAGCGCGGCGATCACGCCGACGGCCAGCCCGCGCAGCCGGCTGGCCCACAGGAAGACCACCACCACCAGCAGCGCGAACATCGCCGCGGTCGGCGCGCGGTAGGCCGTGACCTCGCCGGCCACGCCCAGCTCGTCGTGCAGCACCAGCTCCGACAGCCCGAACAGCGTCTTCATGAGCGGCGGGTGCTCGCGGTTGTTGTCGGTCATGCCGCGGCCGCCCCAGTGCGCGGTGATGGTCTGCTCCGACAGCGTGCCGTCCTTGCCGCCCACCAGATCGAGCCACCACCGCGCGTACTTCGAGCCGTGCCCCATGTACACGGTCTCGTCGCGGGCGATGCCGACGTCGCGCTGCGCCGCCAGCACCAGCGCCAGCGCCAGCAGGCCCAGCCCCAGGGCCAGCGCCGGCCGCAGCCAGCGCGGCGCCGGCCCCGCGCGCCCGCTCATCGCCGCGCCTCCGCCGCGAAGCACACCAGCCGATCGCGGGCCCGGGCGCCGCCCAGCGCTCGCGCCACCACCGTCACGTCGGCGGTGCCGGGCGTGGTCGCGCCCCGCCACCGCACCCAGCCGTCGTCGACGCCGGCCCGCGCCCGCGCCACCTCCTGCTCGCCGACGCGCACCACCAGCTCGATCGGCGTGCGCACGTCGCGGCGGGTGAAGACGTCGGCGAGGCCGACCCCGCCCACCAGCTCGCGGCCCAGCGTCACCGCCGGGAACGTGACCTCGATCTCGCGCCCCGGCGCCGGCACCACCTGCACGCAGCGGCGCGGCGTGAAGCCGACCTCGGCCAGCACCACCTGCGGCCCGCGCGCCACCTGCCCGCCCACCCGCAGCCGCCCCGGCCCCGCCGCCGCCACCTCGACCAGGTCGGCGACGACCTCGACCGGCGTCCGCTCGAAGCGCCGCACGCTCACGCCGGCGAAGCCGCGCTGCCACCCCGGGCGCAGGCCGGCGGTCTCGGGCGCCCGCGCCCCGCGCACCGCCAGCTCCCAGATGACGCCGTAGCGATCGGCGTCCTGGCGGCCGGCCATCTCCAGCGGGATGAGGTCGCCCAGGTGCAGCCGCCCCACCGGATCGACCCACCCCGGCGCGAACACGATCAGGTCGCCGGGCCGGTGCTGGGCCCGCACCGCCGCCGCCGCCGCCCACGCCCGGTCGTCGGGGACGCCGGCGCCCGCGCCGACCACGCGGCACGTGCTCCACGCCGCGATCGCGACGAGCGCCAGCGCCGGCGCGAGCCCGAGGAACAGCTTCTTCAACGCGGCGCCATCCTACCTCGGCCGCGCCGCCCCGGTGTATCGTGCGCGCCCGTGCGCTGGCTCCACGCCTACCGCATCCACCTCGCGCTGTTCGTGGTCGGCCTGATCGGCTACGGCGCGCTGATCGGCGACCGGCTGTGGAAGCAGTCGAGCGATCCCCACTTCGTCTACCAGGCCGACGCCTGGCTGCGCGGCCAGCTCGCGATCACGCCGCCGCCCACCAAGGGCGACGACTGGGCCAAGGTCGAGACCGTGGTGCTGCGCGACGGCCGGCAGGTGCGCGGCCGCCGCCTGCAGACCCGTCCCGTGTTCCGGACGCTCGACGGCCAGGCGGTGCCGGTCGCCGACATCGCCAGCTCGCGCGGCGTCACCCACTACGTCTCGTTCCCGCCGCTGCCGGCGGCGATCATGATCCCGGGCGCCCTGGCCGGCGGCCGCCGCGGCAACGACGTCCTGCCCACGCTCCTGTGCGCGGCCCTCATCTTGCCCCTGGCCTTCGCCACCCTGCGCCGGCTGGCCGCCGCCGGCCAGTCGGCGCGCACCGTCGGCGACGATCTGTGGCTGACCCTGACCCTGGCCTTCGGCACCGTCCTCTACTTCTCGGCGGTGCAGGGCCGGGTCTGGTTCACGGCCCACGTCGTCGGCGTGCTGCTCGCCCTGGGCTACGCCTGGGCCTCGATCGAGGCCCGCCGGCCGCTGCTCGCCGGCCTGTGCCTGGGCCTGGCCGCGATCACGCGCACGCCCATGGCCTTCATGTTCCCGCTGTTCGTGCTCGAGGCCGCGCGCGTGGCCGGCGGCCTCGGCGCCCTGCGCGCCCCCGCCGCCGAGCGCGCCGCGTTCCTGCGCCGGGTCGCGCCCCCGCTCCTGCGCTTCGCCGCGCCGGTCGTGATCATCGCCGTCGCCGCCGCCGCCTACAACCTGGCGCGCTTCGGCGAGGCCACCGAGTTCGGCCACTCCTACCTCCACGTCCGCCAGCAGGCCCAGATCGAGGCCCACGGCCTGTTCAGCTACCAGTACCTGGCGCGCAACCTGGCGGTGGCGTTCACGCTCCTGCCCGAGCTGCCCGACAAGGGCCCGTTCGTCCAGATCTCCGGCCACGGCCTGGCGCTGTGGGTGACCACGCCAGCGTTCCTCCTCCTCCTGTGGCCGCGCACCCGCCCGCCGCTCCACCGCGCGCTGTGGCTGACCGTCGCCCTGGTCGCGATCCCGACCTTCTTCTACCAGAACTCGGGCTGGGTCCAGTTCGGCTACCGCTTCTCCCTCGACTACACGCCGTTCCTCGTGCTGCTGCTCGCGGTCGGCGGCCGCCGCCTCGGCCCGGTGACCCGCGGCCTGCTCGTGCTCGGCATCGTCATCAACCTGTTCGGCGCGTGGAGCTTCCTCGGCCACCCCGAGTACTACCGGCTCGGCGGCGCCGCCTACGGCACCGTGGTCGCCCACTGACGCGGGCCCCGCCCCGGGCGACACGAGTCGGCAGATCCGGGAGAGCCCGACGGGCGGCGCTTTGCCAGCCCGCTCGCTTGAGCCGCCCCGGACGAAGCCCTAATCTCTGCGAAGGCTTGGCGCCCGTCCGTGCGCGCCACCCTCGGGAGGACCGGAGATGATCTTCAAGAAGATGTTCAGCGCGGTGCGGGCGCAGCTCAACAAGCTCGCCAACTTCTTCTGGGAGGCGGACCCGATCGCCCAGATGCAGTACGAGTACGACTCGGCCGTCGAGCAGCTCAAGGAGGGCCGGGTCGGCCTCGAGCAGTACCGCGGCCTGGTCGAGCGCGTCGGCCGCCAGGTCAAGGACGGCGAGGCCCACTGCAACAAGCTGCAGGCCCAGGCCAAGGCCTACCTCAAGGCCGGCGAGCGCGAGACCGCCGCCCGCTTCGCGCTCGAGCTCCAGAAGGCCAAGGAGCAGCTCGCCCAGAACAAGGCCCAGCTCGAGATGCACGAGACCGCGTACCAGAACAACCTCAAGAAGATCCAGCACGCGAACAAGAAGCTGGGCGAGGTCAAGAACAAGATCCAGCAGTACGACGCCGAGCTCAAGATGAGCGAGGCCGAGGCCGAGGTCGCCAAGCTGTCGGCGTCGTTCGACCTCAACGTCACGACCGACTTCGGGCAGCTCGAGGACGTCATCCAGCGCCGCATCGACGCCAACCGCGGCAAGGCCCGGGTCGCCGCCGACCTGTCGCAGCAGGGCATCGCCGACATCAAGGCCGAGGAGCGCATGGAGCAGTCGATGGCCGAGGACGCGCTCAAGGACCTCGAGATCGAGCTCGGCATGCGCGCCCCCGAGGTCACGCCCATGGTCGAGACCCAGAAGGATCTGGGGCCGTCGCTCGCCGAGCCCGCGCTCGAGACCGAGAAGCCCTGAGCGCCGGCGCGCGCCACCCGGCCGCGCCACCGAACCACCGCCGCGCGCGCCCTCCGGCGCCGCGCGATCACCCGAGTCGCCGTCGTCGTCGCCGTCACCGTGATCGCCGTCGTCGCGGTCGCCGAGCCGAAGTGCGGAGAGAGACATGAGCCAGAACGCCGGAAAGCCCAAGCCCACGTTCTTCATCGCCGTCCTGGTCGTCATCGCCGGCCTGGTCGCGTTCGCGGTCATGCGCTGCAGCGGCAAGAAGAAGGACGGCGGCAAGGGCCAGGGGTCGCAGAAGATCGACCTCGCCGACATCAAGAACCAGGCCGGCACCCCCATCAACGTCGAGAGCACCGACCTCACCGGCGTCACCACGGTCACCGAGTACACGTTCGAGTCGCAGGCCAAGCTGCCGCCGGTCGAGGGCGCCGCCGACTACAAGGCCATCGGCAAGGACCGCGTGGTCAAGTTCTCGATCAACGTGTGGGCCGGGTGGGCGCCCATCATCTACGCCAACGAGGGCATGAAGCCCAAGAAGGAGTGGAAGGACGCCAAGGGCAACCCGTTCAAGCTCGAGCTCGTGCTGATCGACAACCCCATCCAGATGCGCAACGCCTTCGCCGCCGGCGAGGTCCACATCGGCTGGGCCACCGTCGACATGCTGCCGCTCCTGGTCGAGGGCCTCAAGCGCGACACCCGCACGATGCCCCGCGTCTTCCACCAGGTCGACTGGTCCAACGGCGGCGACGGCATCGTCGTCCGCGACTCGATCAAGAGCGTCTCCGACCTGCGCGGCAAGAAGGTGGTGCTGGCCCAGAACTCGCCGTCGCACTACTTCCTCCTCAACGCGCTCCTCAACGGCGGCGTCCAGCCGTCCGAGGTGGAGATGATCTTCACCCAGGACGCGTTCCAGGCCGCCCGCGCCTACGCCACCCAGAAGGACATCGCCGCCGCGGTGTCGTGGGCGCCCGACATCTACAAGATCGCCGAGAAGCTGCCCGGCAACCGCCTGCTGGTGACCACGCTCGAGGCCAACCACCTCATCGCCGACGTCTGGTTCGCCCGCGCCGACTTCGCCCGCGACCACGGCGACATCATCGAGGGCCTGGTGCGCGGCATCCTCGACGCCACCGAGGAGCTCAAGCAGGACGCCAACAAGCAGAAGGTCGCGAAGTGGATGGCCGACGGCTACGGCCTGCCGCCCGACGAGACCCTGGGCATGCTGGGCGACGCCCACTGGACCAACTACGCCGAGAACCGCGAGTTCTTCCTCAACCCCAACAACCCGACCAACTTCGAGCGCACCTACAACACCGCGTTCCTCCTCTACAAGGCGGTGGGCGTGGTGTCGGAGAAGGTCGACTTCGACCAGATCATGGACTTCTCGGTCATCAAGCGCCTGGGCAGCGAGGAGAAGTACGCCAAGCAGAAGAACGAGTACGAGGTCCAGTTCGCGCCGGTGGCGGCCTCGGGGATCAACGTCGAGTCCACGATCCTCACCAAGACCATCGTGGTCCAGTTCTTCCCCAACTCCAGCGACCTGTACAAGAAGGTCGAGAAGCCCGGGCAGAGCCAGCCGGTGCTCTACGACCCCAACGTCGACTTCGTGATCGAGGAGGTGGCCAAGGTGTCCAAGCAGTACGGCGCCGCCCGCATCCTCATCGAGGGCCACACCGACGGCTCGATGCGCAACCAGGCCGATCCCGGCCTGGTCAAGCAGCTCTCGTTCGACCGCGCCAACGCGGTCAAGCAGGCCATCATCAACAAGTTCCAGCTCCCGGCCAACCAGTTCACGGTCAACGGCCTGGGCTGGGATCGCCCCGCCGACCCCGCCGATCCCAACAACCACGCCAAGAACCGGCGGGTCGAGGTCAAGGTGGTGCCGGCCGAGGCGCAGTGACCCAGCCCCCCGCCGGCCCCACGCCGCCCCCCGGGGGCGGTCCTCCCGCCGCGCCGGCGGCCGGGGCCGGCGCGTCCGCGGCGCCCGCCCCCGCGGC
>CAADGB010000192.1 GCA_900696455.1 uncultured delta proteobacterium | reverse complement strand
GGTCAGCGGCGGGCGGTCGTCGTCGTCATGCGCGTGGGCTGGCTCACCGCGAGAACACGACGCCGAAGTTGAAGAACGCGCCCATGTCCCACGGCGACGGGCCGGTCGGGTAGTCGCACGGCCCCGCGCACATCGGCGGGGTGTCGGCCTTGGCGACCGGGTCGCGCGCGACCAGGCCACGGAACGCGTAGTAGAAGCCGAGGTACTTCGGCGCGTCGCGACCGATGCGCACGGTCATCTGGCCGCCGGCGCCGAACGCCAGATCGCGGCGGGACAGCTCGCCGCCGCCGTGCCAGCGGACGAGCTGGTTGCCGACGCCGCCCTCGACCCAGATGTCGCCGCGCAGCGGGATGTCGCGGCCGCCGAAGGCGGCGAGCGAGTAGCGGGCGGTGGCGCCGAGGCGATGGAGGTGCCCGCGCACCGGATCGTCGTACTTGTACGAGCTCTGGCCGTGGGCGAGGAAGGCGTACTCGCCGAGCACCGCCAGCCGACCGGCGCGGACGCCGGCGTCGAAGTGGGTGCCGATGGCGCCGCCGCCGATGGGGCCGACGTTGTACCCGCCGCCCAGCATGCCGATCGCGCCCTCGAAGCGGGGCTTGTCCCAGGCGCGGGCGCGGGCGTCCTTGCACTCGCGGTCGTAGCAGGCGGCGGCCGGACGGGCGGTGACGGCGGTGACGGCGACGGCGGCCAGGGCGAACGGGGCGAGCGAGATCGGGCGCATGGAGGCTCCTCGGGACGGGACGGGGCTGGCGGGTTCCTACGCACCAACGCCGCGGGCGATCCAAACTTTCAGCGGTCGCGGTGTCGGCGCCGGGTCCAGGGGCGTAGGCTCGGCCCATGGCCGACGAAGGCGCCCCCAAGATCCAGATGCAGCTCGACGACGACGTCGCCCAGGGCATCTACTCCAACCTCGTCCTCATCAACCACACCGAGAACGAGTTCGTCCTCGACTTCGCGTTCCTCCAGCCCAGCTCGCCGCGGGCCCGGGTGCGGTCGCGGGTGGTGTCGTCGCCGCGCCACACCAAGCGCCTCCTGCGCGCCCTGCAGAAGAACCTCGAGCGCTTCGAGGAGCGCTTCGGCGTCATCGACGCCGGCGAGCTCCCCGACGACGAGCGCCAGGTCCACTGAGGCGAGCGAAGCGAGCCGAGTTCTGCTGACTCAGGTCGGCACCGGCGTGCTCGCCGGGACCGACCGATCGACCAGAGCGTGGGATTCCTTCACACGCTCAGCCGCGGCGCAGCCGAGAATCGGGCGGATCAGGCGGCGCCGCGGCGCAGCCAGCGCGCCAGCGCCCAGCCGAGGACGACCGCGACCAGCGCCACGATCGCGACCGTGGTGTAGGTGCGGACCAGGCGCTCGAGGCGATCGTAGCTGGCCCCGAGCGCGGCGCCGGCGGCGAACAGGAGCAGGTTCCACAGGAGCGCCGACACCGCGCCGTAGAGGTAGACCGCGCGCCGCGACATCCCGGCCAGGCCGGCGGCGACGAAGAACAGCGAGCGCACGCCGGGGACGAAGCGGTTGAGCACCAGGTAGATCGCGCCGTGGCGGCGGAAGCCGGCGACCAGCCGCTCGAGGCGGACGCTGTCGTGGCCGCGAGCGGCGCGGCGGCGCGCCCAGCGCACGCCGAGCTCGAAGGTGAGGGCGGCGCCGATCACCGAGCCGAGCATGAGCGCCGACAGGACGCCCCACCAGCTCCACGACGCCGCCACCACCAGCGACGCCGCGAGGACGGTGACGACGTCGCCGGGGAAGGGCGGGAACACGTACTCGATCGCCGCCGAGCCGGCGAGCGCCAGCCAGCCGGGGAGGCTATCCTCGTGCCCGACCCACGTGGTGAGCGTCTCGACGATCGACATGGTGCGCCCGCCCGCGCTGCGGCCGGGCGACCTGATAGGGGTGTGCGCTCCCGCCGGCCCTGTCAACCCCGAGCGCCTGGCCGCCGGCGTGGCCCGGCTCGAGCGCCACTTCCGGGTGCGGGTGCCGCCCGGGCTCGACGCCCGCGCCGGCTACCTGGCCGGCCCCGACGCCCGCCGCGCCGACGAGCTCGCCGCGCTCCTCGCCGATCCCGAGGTCCGGGGCATCGTGTGCGCGCGCGGCGGCTACGGCGTCACTCGCATGCTGGCCGCGGTCGACCCGGCGCCGCTGGCCGCCGATCCGCGGCCGGTGGTCGGCTTCTCCGACGTCACCGCGCTCCTGGCCTGGGCCGCCGCCGCCGGGGTCGCCCCGATCCACGGGCCCATGGTCTGTCAGCTCGGCGAGCTGCCCGAGGACGACGTGGCGTGGCTGGTCCGCCTGCTGACCGACCCGCGCCCGGCCGGCCGCCTGCCGTGGCGCCTCGCGCCGGTCGGCGCCGCCGCGCCGGCGACCGCGGTCACCGCCCCGCTCCTGGTCGGCAACCTGACGCTCCTCGCCCACCTGGTCGGCACGCCGTGGCAGCTCGACGCCGCCGGCTGCGTGCTGGTGATCGAGGAGGTGAGCGAGAAGCCGTACGCGATCGATCGCGACCTGACCCAGCTCGGCCACGCCGGCGCGCTGCGCGGCTGCCGCGGCCTGGTGCTCGGCGACCTCACGCGCTGCACCGATCCGGCGCTGGCGCCGGGCGCCCCCGACGATCCGGGGCCGGCGCGGTCGGCGGTGATCGATCGCCTGCTCGCCTTCGACCTGCCCGGCCTCGCCGGCGCGCCGGTCGGCCACGGCGCGCGCAACGCCGCCCTGCCCTTCGGCGGCCGGGCGACGGTCGACTTCGCCGCCGGGACGATCGAGCTGCTCGACGCCGCCGTGCGCTGACGCGGGCGCCGACGCCACGCCGCCGTGCGGGGCCGGCGCGATCCCAGGCGGCCCCGTCAGGCGCGGGTGTTGCGCTTGCTGCGGCGGCCGCCGCGCTTGCGCTTGCCGCGAGGCCCGGCGGCGTCGCCAGCCCCCCCGTCGCCGGACGGCCCGTCGCCGGATGGCCCGTCGCCGGACGGCCCGTCGCCGGCGTCGTCGTCGCCGGCGCTGGTGCCGCCGCTGGTCTCGACGCCGGCGGCCTCGACGATCGCCGACACGTCGACCGCCGACATGACCTGGGTGCGGCGCCCGTCGTCGACCAGCCCGTCGCTGTCGACGGCGCCGGCGGCGCCCGGGCCGCCCTCGAGGCCGGCGATCAGCGCCGGATCGACCGCCGCCATGACCTCGGTCCGGGCGGCGTCGGGCGCGTCCTCGGCCTCGCCCTTGACCGCGCCCAGCGCGCGCTGGACCTCGACCGCCGACATCGTGAGCGTGGGCTTGCTGGTGATGGCGGCCCGCGGGTCGGCGATGGCCTCCGCCGGCGGCGGGGTCGGCGCCGCGGCCGCGGCCAGGACCGGGGCCGCCTCGGCCCGCGCCTGCCACCACGCGGCCGCCGCACCCTCGAGCACCGGCACCACCTCCATGCCCGGGGTCTCGGCCACCCCGCCCGTCTGCTCGTGGACCCGCCGCACCGTCACCGCGATCTCGACGCCCTCGTCGGTGCGGATCGCGAGCCGGCTGCCCACCGGCATCGGCGTCGTGTGATCGATGTAGCCGTCGCCGGGGTGGATCGCGCGCAGCTTGATCCGCTTGCCGACCTCCAGGCCGCGCCAGGTGACGTCGACGAACGCCTCGCTCATCACCGTCGACGCTACCACGACCGCGCCGCCAGCGGCGCGGCCCGGCGCGCCGGGGCCGGGGCGCCCGGCGCCACGCCGCGTCGCCCCCGCCGACCCGCGCCGCCCGCCGCGCCACCGGCGGCGCCGCCCGCTTCGATGGATCGGCCGCGAGAGTGATGGAGTTCCCGATCCGCAGGCCCTAAGCTCGGCCCGCCATGGGAGTGACCGACTGGCTGCGCCGGCGCCTCGACCACGCGGTCGACGATCGTCTGGGCGACGACGTCGGCGCGCGCACCCGGGCCCTGGTCTTCCGCGGCAACGAGTACGGCTACGACGCCTACGGCCTGGGCCGCGACCACCTGAAGGTCGCCGCCCTCCTCGCCGGCTGGGTCTACCGCAACTACTTCCGCTGCCAGGCCCACGGCGTCGAGCACATCCCGGCCGCCGGCCGCGTCCTGTTCGTCGCCAACCACTCGGGGCAGCTCCCCTTCGACGGCGTGGTCATCGGCTCGGCCTGCTTCCTCGAGCCGCCGCAGCCCCGCCTGGTCCGCTCGATGGTCGAGCACTTCGTGCCGACGGTGCCGTTCGCCAGCTACCTCCTGCCGCGCTGGGGGCAGATCACCGGCACGCCCGAGAACTGCCGCCGCCTGCTCGAGCAGGACGAGGCCATCCTGGTCTTCCCCGAGGGCGCGCGCGGCATCTCCAAGCCGTTCTCGCGCCGCTACCAGCTCCAGAGCTTCGGGCTGGGCTTCATGCGCCTGGCCCTGGCCACCGGCACCCCGATCGTCCCGGTGGCCGTGATCGGCGCCGAGGAGCAAGCGCCCGCGATCAACCTGAAGCCGCTGGCCCGGCTCCTCGGCGCGCCGTCGTTCCCGATCGTGCCCTACCCGCCGTTCGTGCCGCTGGTGCCGCTGCCGGTGAAGTACCGCCTGTACTTCGGCGAGGCCCTGACCTTCACCGGCGACCCCGACGACGACGACGACGTGCTCGAGGACAAGGTCCGGGCGGTCAAGCACCGGATCGAGTCGATGCTCCACCTCGGCCTCCGCGAGCGCAAGCATGTCTTCTGGTGAGCGCGCGCCCGGCCGCGACGACCGGCGGCGGCGCAAGGTCGTCATCACCGGCATCTCGGGCCGGCTGGGCCGGGTGGTGGCGCGCGCCCTCCACCACGATCCGCGGTTCCTCGTCGAGGGGCTCGACCGCCGGCCGTTCCCGGAGCGGCCCAAGGACATCGTCCACCACCAGGTCGACGTCCGCAGCAAGAAGGCGCGCGACGTCTTCCGCGCCGGCGACGTCGACGCCCTCGTCCACATGGGGCTGATGCACGACCCGCGGGCGACGCCGGCCGAGCTGTACTCGTGGAACGTCGGCGGCACCTCCAAGCTGCTCGAGTACTGCCAGGCCTACGGCGTGCCCAAGGTCGTGGTGCTGTCGTCGGCCAACGTCTACGGCCCGCGACCCGAGAACCCGCAGTTCCTGAGCGAGGAGGCGCCGCTGCTCGCCGCCCAGCGCTTCCCGGCGATGCGCGATCTGGTCGAGATCGATCACGTCGCCTCGACCTTCTTCTGGAAGGCGCGCGACACCGACACCGTGATCCTGCGCCCGGTCCACATCCTGGGCCGGGTCCGCAACGCGCCCTCGAACTACCTCCGCCTCGACCCGATCCCGGTGCTGCTCGGCTTCGATCCCATGGCCCAGGTCATCCACGAGCGCGACGTCGCCGAGGCGGTGCTGTGCGCGCTCGCGCCCGGCGCCCGCGGGATCTACAACGTCGTCGGCCCGGGCGAGGTACCGCTGTCGGTCATCATCCGCGAGCTCGGCCGCCGCACGCTGCCCATCCCCCACCCCGTCGCCCGCCCGCTGTACGCGCTGGCCTTCCGCCTCGGCCTCTCCAGCTACCCGGTCGCCGAGTTCGACTTCATCCGCTACGTGTGCATGGTCGACGGCGCGCGGGCCGAGGCCGAGCTCGGCTTCCGCGCCCGCGCCACCCTGCGCGAGACCATCCGCGCGGTGGACGAGCCGAGCTGACCCCACCCGGCCCCACTGTGAACGGCTTGCCACACCGGGCTGTGGACGGACGTTGACGCGAGACCGATGACGGATCTGGGGCGTTGGTGGCACCAAGGGGGAGCCAGCGTGAGCCAGATCGCGAGCGACGACCTGCCCGGTTGGACGGGCAACCGAAATCCCGGGCATTTCTGTCATAGACCGGGCGTGGGCGATGGTTTTTCACCGCGCCCCTGCCACGAGACTGCCCTGATTCCGCCGCGTTCGATCTCGCTGCCAGACTGGCACGACGACTGCTTTGCACTCGGACCGACCCACCCCCCTGCCCGCCCGGACCACCGGAGGACGCCATGAGAAAGCTGCTCGTAGGACTCGCCGCCCTGATGGCGATCACCGCCTCGGGATGTACCCTGTACTTCGGCGAGAGTAACGGGGGTGACGTCAGCGTCACCACCTACTGCGAGCCCGGCCCCAACGGGACCGTCTGCTACACCTGCTACCAGTACCCGGACGGCTGGCAGGAGTGCTTCCCCGACAGCTACGGCTGCAACGACGACAACGACTGCGCCACCGGCTGCTACTGCGACGAGGGCACCGGCGAGTGCGTCGAGGCCGGCTGGTGCAACACCACCGCGGACTGCGGCGGCGGCCTGACCTGCGACTGCTCGGGCTCGTGCGCCGAGCCCGGCCAGGGCGAGCGCAACTGCTCGAGCTGTCAGGTCGACGGCTGCCCGCCCGGCTTCGTGTGCGCGGCCAACGGCCAGTGCGTCCCCGACCCCAACATGCCCGGCTGCTCGTCGGACGCCGAGTGCGCGGCCGCCTGCTACTGCGAGCAGGGCTACTGCGAGGAGAGCTCGATCTGCACCAACGACAGCCAGTGCCCGAGCGGCCAGACCTGCGACGAGGCCCGGAACACCTGCGTGCCCTGCGGCCACGCCGGCAACTCGTGCGAGCCGCCGCCCCCCCCGCCCCCCCCGCCCCCGCCCCCGCCCCCGCCGGCCTGCAACACCCTCGGCGAGGCGGCCTGCGACGCCCGCAGCGACTGCCGCAGCGTCGACGGCGGCACCGACTGCTCGATGCCCGACGGCAGCACCTGCGTCGGCGGCCAGCCGGGCTGCATCTGCCAGGGCTACGGCTTCATCTACTGCGAGGCCCTGTGAGCTGATCATCCCGCGACTCCCGGGCGCCAGCCGCCAGGAGTGACGAGCTTCGACGAGCGGTCCGGCCTCGGTGTCGGGCCGCTCGGCCGTTTCGGGGTACGCTCGGGGCATGGGCTTCGGGTTCGCCGAGACGATGAGCGGGACGTGGACACGCGACGGCGTCGAGCAGCCGTTCTCCTTCACCGTGACCGTGCGCTCCGGTCCGCTGCTCCGCTACCTGCTCCGGCAGCGCGCGCGCATGGAGGGCACCGTCGACGCCGGCGGGCTGGCCGGCGGTCGCGCGCTGCGCGGCACGCTGCTCATGCGCCCGTTCCTCGGCCGCTGCATCCGGTACGAGTTCGAGTTCGCCGGCGACGACGGGCGGACCTACCGGTTCGCCGGCCAGAAGGACATCCGCTGGACCGAGCCCCTGCGCACGTGGACCGAGCTGCCGGGCGAGATCCTGGACGAGGCCGGGCGGGTGGTCGGCCGCGCCCGCACCCGGTTCGATCTGCGCCGGGACGGCGTCCGCTTCCTGCGGAGCTGGCTGCCGGCCTGAGGCCTTCACGCGCGCTGCGGCCGACCGCGCGCGCCCCGTGCCCGCCGGCGGGAGGCGGCGATCACGCGCGCCCTGCCCGTTCACCCAGGTGAACGAGGCACGCGAAATGCCTAGCTTCCTGGGCGCAGGCGGCGTACCACCGGGGCACCGTCGCCCTCCGCCCCGTGCTAGAACCCGCCTCCGGAAACGCCCATGGGATTCCTCGAGAAGATCTTCGGTAGCAAGAACGAACGCGAGCTGCGGAAGCTCGGCCCCGTCGTCTCCCGCATCGGTGACCTGGAGAAGGGGCTCGAGGCCAAGAGCAACGCCCAGCTCCGCGCCATGACCGGGGAGCTCAAGGAGAAGCTCGCCCGGGGCGCGTCCCTGGACGACATCCTGCCCGAGGCCTTCGCCCTGGTCCGCGAGGCCGGCAAGCGCGCGCTCGGCATGCGCCACTACGACGTCCAGCTCATCGGCGGCATGGTCCTGCACGCCGGCAAGATCGCCGAGATGCGGACCGGCGAGGGCAAGACCCTGGTCGCCACCTTGCCGGTCTACCTCAACGCGCTGTCGGGCAAGGGCGTGCACCTCGTCACCGTCAACGACTACCTGGCCCGCCGCGACGCCGAGTGGATGGGCAAGCTCTACGGCTTCCTCGGCCTCACCACCGGGGTCATCGTCCACGGGCTCGACGACTACGCGCGCCAGCGCAACTACAACTGCGACATCACCTACGGCCAGAACAACGAGTTCGGCTTCGACTACCTCCGCGACAACATGAAGGACGCGCCCGACCGCATGGTCCAGCGCGGCCTCAACTACGCCGTCGTCGACGAGGTCGACTCGATCCTCATCGACGACGCCCGCACCCCGCTCATCATCTCGGGCGCCTCCGAGCAGTCGGGCGACCTCTACGAGAAGGTCGACAAGATCATCCCCCGCCTCAAGCGCGAGGTCGACTACGCCGTCGACGAGCAGGCCCACTCGGCGATGCTCACCGACGAGGGCGTCGAGCGGGTCGAGAAGCTGCGCGGCGTCGACAACCTCTACGACATCAAGAACCTCCAGCTCAACCACCACGTCAGCCAGGCCCTGCGCGCCCACACCCTCTACAAGCGCGACGTCAACTACCTCATCGAGGACGGCAAGGTCGTCATCATCGACGAGCACACCGGCCGCAAGATGCCGGGGCGTCGGTGGTCGGACGGCCTGCACCAGGCCATCGAGGCCAAGGAGGGCGTCACCGTCGAGGAGGAGAACCAGACCCTGGCCACGGTGACGTTCCAGAACTACTTCCGCATGTACAACAAGCTGGCGGGCATGACCGGCACCGCCGACACCGAGGCGACCGAGTTCCACCAGATCTACAAGCTCGACATCCGGGTCATCCCCACCAACAAGCCGCTCATCCGCAAGGACCTGCCCGACCTCGTCTACAAGAACGAGAAGGGCAAGTTCAAGGCGGTGCTGGCCGACATCGAGGACTGCCACAAGCGCGGCCAGCCGGTGCTGGTCGGCACGATCTCGGTCGAGAAGTCCGAGGTCCTGGCCCAGCTCCTGCGCGGCAAGGACATCCCGTACAACGTCCTCAACGCCAAGCAGCACGGCAAGGAGGCGGCGGTGGTGGCCCAGGCCGGGCGCAAGGGCGCGGTCACGATCTCGACCAACATGGCCGGCCGCGGCACCGACATCCTCCTCGGCGGCAACGCCGAGTTCATGGCGCGCGAGGCCGTGAACGAGGAGCAGGCCAAGGTGGCCGAGGACGCCAGCGCCGCCGAGCCGGTGCCGGCCCCGCGCGGCGACGGCGACGGTGACGGCGCGACCGAGGGCGGCGACGGGCCCTACCGCGGCGCCACCCAGCCCGCGTTCGACGAGGAGGCCCGCTTCCAGGAGCACCTGGCCACCTTCAAGGCCCAGTGCGAGGCCGAGCGCCAGGAGGTGCTCAAGGCCGGCGGCCTCAAGATCATCGGCACCGAGCGCCACGAGTCGCGCCGCATCGACAACCAGCTCCGCGGCCGCGCCGGCCGCCAGGGCGACCCCGGCGTGTCGCGCTTCTACCTCTCGCTCGAGGACGACCTCCTGCGCATCTTCGGCCTCGACAAGATGGCCGGGCTGATGGAGCGGCTCGGGCTCGAGGAGGACACGCCCATCGAGAGCCCGATGGTGACGCGCTCGATCGAGGGCGCGCAGAAGAAGGTCGAGGGTCGCAACTTCGACACCCGCAAGAACGTCCTCGAGTACGACGACGTCATGAACCAGCAGCGCAAGACGATCTACGCCTTGCGCCGCCAGGTGCTCGAGGGCACCTACGCGCCGTTCACCCTCGACGACCCCAAGGACGCCAAGGCCAAGGAGAAGGCGGCGCGGGCCGCGGCCGAGCCCGCCGCCGAGATCACCCAGAGCGGCTCGTGGAAGGCCAGCGAGCTCGCCGCCGAGATGCGGCCGGCCCTGGCCGAGATGGTCGAGGTGGTGCTGGAGCGGGTCAAGGAGCGCGACGAGGCGATCGCCCGCGGCGAGCCGGTCGGCGATCAGCGGCCGGCGTGGCGGGTGCTGCGGGGCGAGCTGTGGCGGCAGCACGGCTGCCTGCTCGATCTGGAGCGCCGCATCGACGGCGACCGCGGGGCGCTGGTCGACTGGATCGCCGAGCGGGTCGGGGTGTCGCTGGTCCAGCAGCGCGAGCGCATCTACGACCTGTGCGAGCAGCTCATCGGCGTCGCCGTCGACAACTACTGCTCGCTGGAGAAGCCCGACGACGAGTGGGACCTCGACGGCCTCGAGGACGCCCTGGCCGAGCAGTTCGGCGGCGAGTTCAAGCTCGACAACGGCTCCCGCGACGAGCTGGCCGAGCAGGCGTGGAAGACCGTCGAGAAGCGCATCGACGAGCGCGAGCAGGAGCTCAAGCGGCCCTGGCTCATGTACTTCGCCCGCCGCTTCTTCCTCGAGGAGATCGACCAGCAGTGGATCGATCACCTGAAGACGATGGACGCCCTGCGCGAGGGCATCGGCCTCATGGGCTACGGCCAGAAGGACCCCAAGAAGGAGTACAAGAAGCAGGGGTTCGAGCTGTTCCAGGACATGATGGCCCGCATCCAGCTCAACGTCGGGCAGAAGCTGTTCCACGTCCAGATCGAGGTCAAGCGCCCGGTCGAGGCCATCCCCGAGCTCCAGGCCAAGGAGCGGCAGCTCGTCGAGCGCGGCGCCGCCGGCAAGTCCGACGAGGACGAGGCCGAGCAGGCCGCGGCCGAGGGCCGCGCCGCCGGCAAGCGCCGCCGGGTCCAGGGCGGGCGGCCGGCCGGCCGCGCCGAGGCCGACAAGGGCGAGACCGTGCGGCGCGACCGGCCCAAGGTCGGCCGCAACGACCCGTGCCCGTGCGGCTCGGGCAAGAAGTACAAGAAGTGCCACGGCAAGGACGAGGCCGAGGCCGCCGCCGAGTCCTGATCCGACGTGAGCTTCGAGGCGAGCGCCGTGACCTGCAAGGGCTTTCGTTTCGCCGGCGTCGCCGCCGGCATCAAGAAGAAGGGCGGGCTCGACGTCGGCGTGATCGCCGCCGACGCCCCGGCCGCGGTGGCCGCGGTCTTCACCGGCAACCGCGTCAAGGCGGCGCCGGTGCGGCTGTCGATGGCCGCCCTGCGCGCCGCCCGCGGCCGCGCCCGCGCCCTCGTCGTCAACAGCGGCAACGCCAACGCCTGCACCGGCCGCCAGGGCGCCGCCGACGCCCGCGCCATGGCGGCGGCGACCGCGCGCGCCGTCGGCGCCCGCCCCGGCGAGGTGCTGGTGGCCTCGACCGGCGTGATCGGCGAGCCGCTGCCGATGGCGCGGGTGCAGGCCGGCATCGCCGCCGCCGGCGCCGCGCTCACCACCGGCGGCTGGGACGACTTCGCCCGGGCCATCCTCACCACCGATCGCCAGGCCAAGACCGCGCGCCGGTCGCTGCGGGTGGGCGGTCACCCGCTGACGCTCCTGGGCTGCACCAAGGGCGCCGGCATGATCGCCCCCAACATGGCCACCACCCTCACCTTCGTCGTCACCGACGCCCGGGTGGCGCCGGCGGCGCTGGCCCGGGCGCCGCGGGCCGCGGTGACGCCCACCTTCAACGCCATCGCCGTCGACGGCGACACCTCGACCAACGACATGCTGGCGGTCATGGCCTCGGGCCAGACCGGGCCGGCGCTGGCCGGCAAGACCCTGGCCGCGTTCACCGCCGCCCTCACCGAGCTGTGCGCCGACCTCGCCACCCAGCTCATGCGCGACGGCGAGGGCGTCCACCACGTCGTCACCGTCCGCGTCCGCGGCGCCGCCAGCGCGCGCGCCGCCCACGCCGTGGCCCGCCGCGTCGCCACCTCGCCGCTGGTCAAGACCGCGATCGCCGGCGGCGATCCCAACTGGGGCCGGATCCTGTGCGCCGTCGGCAACGCCGGGATCGCCCTCGATCCCGATCGCGTGGGGCTCGCGATCGGCGACGTCGTCGTCGTGCGGCGCGGCGCCCGCGCCCCGGGCTACGACGAGGCCCGCGCCGCCGCCGTCATGCAGGCGCCGACCTACGCCGTCACGATCGACCTCGGCGCCGGCTCGGCCTCGGCGAGCTTCCTCGCCTGCGACCTGTCCCACGAGTACGTGTCGATCAACGCCGACTACCGGTCGTGAGCCGGCGCCCCGCCGCGCCGTCACGCGCGCCGCGCCGTCCGGGCGGCGCCGTCCTTTGACGCGGCGCACCGAGAGGGTTCCGCGCACGGCGGCCAGCCGCCGCATTGACGGCGGGCGAACGCGCGTCAGATAGTCCGCGCCACACCATGCGCATCGGCGTCCCGAAAGAGATCAAGACCCAGGAGTTCCGCGTCGGCATGACCCCTGCCGGCGTGCAGATCCTCACCAGCCGGGGCCACACCGTGCTCATCGAGCAGGGCGCGGGCCTGGGCTCGAGCATCCCCGACGATCATTACGTCAAGGCCGGCGCGAAGATCGTCGCCACCCGCGAGGAGGTGTGGGGCGAGGCCGACCTGGTGGTGAAGGTGAAGGAGCCCATCGCGCCCGAGTTCCCGCTCATGCGCAAGGGCCAGATCCTCTTCACCTACCTCCACCTCGCGGCCGCCCACGAGCTCGGCCACGAGCTGCTCAAGCGCGGCGTCGACGGCGTCGCCTACGAGACCCTCGAGCCCACCCCCGGCGCCCTGCCCCTGCTCACGCCGATGAGCGCGGTCGCCGGCCGCATGGCGGTGCAGGCGGGCGCCATGTACCTGGAGCGCGAGCGCGGCGGCAAGGGCGTGCTGCTCGGCGGCGTGCCCGGCGTGCGCCGCGGCCGCGTCGCCATCATCGGCGGCGGCGTGGTCGGCGCCAACGCCACCCGCATCGCGGTCGGCTTCGGCGCCAACGTCACCGTCCTCGACGTCAACCTCAAGACCCTGGCCTACCTCGACGACGTCTACACCGGCCGGGTCTCGACCCAGTACTCCGACCCGGTCAACATCGAGCGCTGCGTGCTCGAGAGCGATCTCGTGATCGGCGCCGTGCTCATCGCCGGCGCCCGCGCTCCGCGCCTGGTCACCGAGGACATGGTCAAGGCCATGGAGCCGGGCTCGGTCATCGTCGACGTGTCGATCGATCAGGGCGGCTGCGTCGCCACCGCGCGCCCGACCACCCACGACAACCCGACCTACGTCGTCCACGACGTCATCCACTACGGCGTCGCCAACATGCCGGGCGCGGTGCCGCGGACCTCGACCTACGCGCTGACCAACGCCACGATCCGCTACGTCACCAAGCTGGCGGACAAGGGGCTCGAGGGCGCGATCAAGAGCGACCCGGTCTTCATCAGCGGCCTCAACACCTACCGCGGCACCGTCCCCCACGCCGCGGTCGCCGAGGCCCTGGGCGTCGCCCACACCCCGTTCGCGGTCTGAGCGCCAGCCCCGCGGGCGCCGCCGGGATCGCCTCGAATTCCCTGGTGTTTCCGGGAAGATGTGCGCGAGCGTCGGCGACCGCGCCCGGGAATGCGCGGCGACCGGGTCCGGTTTAGGCTGCAGGATGTTGAGCCGCCGACGCGACAGCCGCAGGGACTTCGAGGCGACGGCGCTGCCGCACCTCGACGCCCTCTATGGCGCCGCGTACCGGCTGGCGCGCAACCCGCGCGACGCCGAGGACCTGGTGCAGGAGGCGCTGCTGCGCGCCTACCGCTTCTGGGACACGTTCGAGAAGGACTCGAACTGCCGGGCCTGGCTCCTGCGCATCCTCACCAACACCTTCATCAACGAGTACCAGCGGCGGCGCCGCCAGCGCGAGGTCCTCGACGCCGCCACCGCCGAACAGACCGCCACCGACGGCGTGCTGGTGCACGAGGGCGCGCAGGCGCAGCGGAGCCCCGAGGGCGTCCTGCTCGAGCGCGCCGTCTCCGACGACGTCCAGCGGGCGCTCGACGCGCTGCCCGCCGACTTCCGCACCGCGGTCGTGCTGTGCGACGTCGAGGGGCTGGCCTACAAGGAGATCGCCGAGGTCATGGACTGCCCGGTGGGCACGGTCATGAGCCGGCTGTTCCGCGGCCGCCGCCTCCTGCAGCAGTCGCTCGCCCAGTTCGCGGTCGAGCAGGGCTACGTCAAGGCGCCGGCGGCGGCGCCCGCCGCGTCCCCGCCCGACGACGCCGGCGGCGAGCCCGCCGCCGCGCCCATCGATCTCGGCGCGTACCGGAGCCGCCGGCCCCGGTCCTGACCCGTGTCCCCCGTGTCCTCATGAAGCACCTCTGCGACAGCATCGAGACCCTGGCGATGACGCTCCACGACGGCGAGCTGGCCGGCGACGAGCTGCGCGACCTCGAGCTGCACCTCACCGAGTGCGCCTCGTGCCGCGACCACGTCGAGCGCGAGGCGGTGGCCATGGCCAGCCTGCGCCGCCGGCTGGCGCCGCCGCCCACCCCCGACCTCCTGCGCGCCCGCATCACCCGCGCCCTCGACGACGAGGATCGGGCCGCCCGCCGCCCCCTCGCCTCGTGGCTCCTGCCCGGCACCGCCGCGGCGGCGGCGGTGGCCGCGCTCGCCGTCTTCGTCGTGGTCCTGCGCGCGCCGCCGCCCACCAGCTCGGTCGAGGACGTGGTCGCCAAGATCACGACCCGGAGCCGGCCGCTCGAGGTCGAGGGCGCGGCCACCAGCCAGTGGGTGCAGCGCAACTACGATCCGAGCGTGGCGCTGCCGACGTTCGGCGCGGCCCGCGTCGACAGGTGGGGGGCCCGGCTCACCGACGTCCTCGATCGCGACGCGCTCCAGCTCTACTACCGGGTCACCACCCCCGAGGGCATGACCCGCGACGTGCAGGTCATGATCTTCGACGCCCACGGCATCGAGCTGCGCGGCCGGCGCGCGGGCATCGACGGTCGCGTCCTCCTGGTCGGCACCTACCGCGGGCGCAGCGTGGTGACCTACCGCGACGGCCGCGACCGCGCCTACGTCTTCACCTCGACCCAGCTCGCGCCCGACGAGCTGACCGCCCTCGTCGGCACCTCGAGCCTGCTGCTCCAGGTCCGCGACGACGAGCGGTTCCCGTAGCCGCCGCGCGCTCGTCCGGTAGCCGTCCGGGTAGCGGCCGCCGGGCCCGGCGCCTTTGCCGTGCCCGGAGCGCGCGCGGCCGCCGCAGAGCGGATATGCTGGTCGTGGGAGGACCATGAGCCAGCGCCGCATCCTGCTCGTCGATGCCGATCTCGAGTTCCACCGCCTCCTGACCCGCGAGCTGGCGCCGTTCGGGGTCGAGGTCGTGCGCGACGACGCGCCGGAGGCGATCGGGCGCATCGCCCAGCTCGGCGCCGAGGCGCTGTTCATCGCGGTCGACCAGCCCGAGGAGAAGAAGGGCTACGCGCTCTTCTCCAAGGCCAAGAAGGGGCCGGCGGCGAACATCCCGGTGGTGCTGGTGACGTCGACGATCTCCGCCGACGGCTTCGCCGGCCACCGCAAGCTCAAGGTCCACGCCGACGACTACCTCGACAAGCGCGGCCTGTCGCCCCACGTCCTCATCGGCAAGCTGCACAACCTGCTCGAGCTCGAGGAGCTGCCCGCCGACAGCCTGGCGCTCGACCGCGTGGAGAGCCTGACCGACCTCGCGGTGCCCGACGACAGCGACGCCGACCTGGCGCTGCCGGTCGAGGTCGACGAGGTCGCGATGGACGACGAGGTGATGGTCGACGAGGTCGACGGCGCCGACCTCGACCTCGGCGCGATCGACGACTTCGCGGACGAGGGCCAGCAGACCATGCAGGGCGATCCGGGGATGGTCGACGCGCTGTTCGACGCCGAGTTCGACGCCGGGTTCGACAGCCTCATCACCCACGCGCCCGACGGGGCCGGAGCCGGCGGGCCGGGCGCCGGCCCGGGCGCCGGCCCGGGCGCCGGCCCGGGCGCCGGGACGTC
>CAADGB010000191.1 GCA_900696455.1 uncultured delta proteobacterium | reverse complement strand
CGCGTGCCCGCCGGCCACCGCCGACCCCGCCGCGAAGCCGCCCGCCGCCGCCGACCCCGCCGCGAAGCCGCCCACCGGCAGGGTGGCGGCCAGGCCGGCCGGTGGCGCCGACGCCGGCAGCGACGCGACCGGGCCGGGGAGCGCGCGCGTCAGCTCGTCGAGCGTGGCGAAGCGCTCGTCGGCGGCCTTGGCCAGGCAGCGCGCGACCACGGCGTCGAACGGCGTCAGCGCCGGATCGAGCTGGCTCGGCGCCGGCGGCGCGGTGAAGCGGTGCTGGTCGATGAACTCGGTCAGCCCCGGCCCGTCGAAGGGCAGGCGGCCGGTCAGCATCTCGAACAGGATGACGCCGAAGGCGTAGACGTCGGTGCGGCCGTCGACCTTGCCGGCGCTCGCCCACTGCTCGGGCGACATGTACGCGGGCGTGCCCATCGGCATCGCGGTCATGGTCTTGACCCGCGCGTCGCCCGCCAGCTTGGCGATGCCGAAGTCGAGCACCTTGATGCGCTCGCCGCCGGCGACGTCGGGATCGGGGACGATGAACAGGTTGTCGGGCTTGAGGTCGCGGTGGACGATGCCGCGGCCGTGGGCCTTGGCGACGGCGCGCGCCGCCTGGCGCATGAACGTCACCGCCACCTCGGGCGCCAGCCGGCCGACCCGGCGCAGGCGATCGGCCAGCGACTCGCCCTGCAGGAGCTCCATGACGATGTAGGCGCTGCCGTCGGCCAGCACGCCCTGATCGAAGATGCGGACGATGCCCGGATCGTCGAGCGCCGCCGCCGCCTGCGCCTCCTGGAAGAAGCGCTGCACGACGTCGTGCGAGCGGGTGTGCTCCGGCAGGAGCTTCTTCACCACCGCGAGCTGGCCCATGGTCTGGTGGCGCGCGGTGTAGACCACGCCCATGCCGCCGCGCTTGAGCTCCGCGACGATCTCGTAGTTGCCGATCACGTCCCCCATCGCGGGCAGCTTACCGCGCCCGCCGCCGCCGATCACGACGCCCGGTCACAGCGCCCGGTAGTAGGGGCGCCAGAAGTCGCACTCGGCGGCGCGGAGGGCGGTGGCGGTGGTGAGCGGCTCGTCGAGCACCAGCGCCGGGGCGCTGCCGTCGTAGGTCGGCCAGGCCGGCGTCCCGCCCGGCGAGCCGGTGCGCGCGAACCGGGTCCAGTAGCCCTGGATCGCCGCCGCCAGCGCCAGGTCGGCGGCGGTCGGCTGGTAGGGCTGGCCGGCGACCAGGACGGCGTCGAAGGTGCCGAAGACGAACGGGACGTCGATGCCGTGGGGCGCGCCCAGCGCGGTGGCCCGATAGGCGAAGAAGTAGCGGTGGACCGGCTCGACCTGGCCCTGGTCGGCGCTGGCGGCGATCTCGCGCGACGGGCAGACGAAGCGGCTGTCGGTGGTGAGGCGGACGTAGGCGGCGCGCGGGGTCGGGTACGCCGCCGCCGGGTAGCGGGCGAGGACGGCGTCGGCGATCACCCCGTACTGGGCGCGCACCAGCGCCTCGTACTGCGCCGCGCTGAGCGACGCCGGCGCCTCGCGCGCGGTCTCGTCGGCGTTGGCGCCGATCGCGAACGGCATCGCGTGGTGGCGGCCGGCGGCGATCGCCGCCTCCGGCTGCTCGGCCAGGACCACGCCGTCGATCACCGGGCCGTAGAGGCTCGCCGCCAGCGCGCCGACCGGATGGTGGTTGGCGCGCACCAGCGCCTCGGCCGTCGCCGCCCGCAGGCAGGCGACGCGATCGCCCGCGCAGCCGAGCGCCGCCGCCACGTCGTCGGCGACCGCCTGGCCCTCGGCGACGCGGTCGACGAACTTGCAGGCGCCGCTCTGCACCAGCGCGCGGTGGAACAGCCCGGCCGCCGCCGGCACCGCGAGCAGCGTGCAGGTGTTGCGCCCCCCCGCCGACTCGCCGAAGACCGTGACGTTCCCGGCGTCACCGCCGAAGGCCGCGATGTTGTCGCGCACCCAGCGCAGGGCCGCGACCTGATCGAGCGTGCCGTGGTTGCCGATCGCGCCGTCGGGCCCGGCCAGCGCCGCCTCGGCGAGGAAGCCGAGCTGCCCCAGCCGGTAGTTGAGGGTGACGACCACGACGTCGCCGGCCTCGGCCAGGCGCCGGCCGTCGTAGATGGGGTCGACCGCCGAGCCGACCGCGTTGCCGCCGCCGTGGAGCCACACCATCACCGGCCGCGGCCCCGCCGGCGCCGCCGGCGCCCAGACGTTGAGCTGCAGGCAGTCCTCGTCGCCGACGAAGGTCCCGGCCTCGTCGAGCTGCGGGCACGCCGGGCCGAGGCGCGTGGCGTCGAGCTCCCCGGCCGCGCACGGCGCCGGCGCCGGCGCCGCCAGCCGACGCTCGCCCACCGGCGGGGCGGCGTAGGGCACGCCGAGGAAGGCCCAGGTCGCGCCCGCCCGCGCGCCCCGCACCACGCCGCTCGTGGTCGCGACGCGCTCGGCGACCGGGCCGCCGCCCGCGGCGCAGGGCGCGGCGTCGCCCCCGCCCGCGGCGTCGGGCCCGTCGTCGGCGCCACCGCCGCCGCCGCAGGCGACGCCCCCGACCGCGGTCAGGGCCAGCACCGTGGTGATTCGCAGCAGCGGGCGGCGGACGGACGACATCTCCCCGGGTGGAGCAACGCCCGTGCCGCGGGCGCCGTGGCGGTTCCCTACAGCAGGCGGCGACCGAGGCGGGCGGCCAGCGCCACCGCCAGCGCGCGCTTCACGTCGGTCATCGCGAAGGCGACCCCCAGCTCGGCGGCCAGCGACGTCATCACCGACGCCTCGAAGCCGCACGGGTTGATGCGGGCGAAGTAGGAGAGGTCGGTGGTGACGTTGAGGGCGAGGCCGTGGAAGGTCACCCACCGCCGGCAGGCGACGCCGATCGAGCACAGCTTCTTGCGGCCGCCGGCGCCGTCGAGCCAGACCCCGGTCTTGCCCGGCTCGCGCCCGGCCGCGAGCCCGAACCCGCGCGCGGTGTCGAGCACCGCCTCCTCGAGGTTGCGCAGGTAGCGGTGCAGGTCGCGCTCGCCGTCGTCGAGGCGGATGATGGGGTAGGCCACGAGCTGGCCGGGGCCGTGGTAGGTGACGTCGCCGCCGCGCTCGACCGCGACCACCTCGACCTCCCCCGGCGCCAGGACGTTGGCCAGCGCGCGCTGGCTGCGGCCGACGGTGATGACGTGCGGGTGCTCGACCAGGAGCAGGGTGTCGACGCCGCCGCCGTCCTTGCGGGCCTCGACCAGCGCGAGCTGGCGCGCCCACGCCTCGCGGTAGCCGCACAGCCCGAGGTCGACGACCGCCAGCGGCGGCGGCCGGGGCGGCGCCGCCGGCCCCGCGGCGCGACGCGCGTCGTTCGCCTCAGGAGCGCGCGTCATCGAGGCCGTACTTCTGCACCAGGCGGATCAGGTTGCGGCGCGACACCTTGAGGTCGGCCGAGGCCCGGGTCTTGTTGCCCTGGTGGCGGCGCAGGGCCTCGACGATCATGCGGCGCTCCAGGCTCTCCAGCGCCGCCGGCAGCGAGCGCTGGTCGTCGGCAGCGGTCGCCGCCGCCGGCGTCGCCGCGTGCTGGCGGATGCGCGGCGACAGCAGCTCCTCGCCGATCTCCTGCTCGTCGCCGGACAGCACGACCAGCCGCTCGATCTCGTTCTCGAGCTCGCGCACGTTGCCCGGCCACGGGTAGCTGGTCATGCGGGCGATGCAGGCCGCCGACAGCCGCTTGGCGCTCGGCGCGCCCCGGCGCTGGCGCTCGAGGAAGTGCTCGACCAGCACCGCCACGTCGCTCGGCCGCTCGCGCAGCGGCGGCAGCACCAGGTTGATGACGTGGATGCGGTAGTAGAGATCCTCGCGGTACTGGCCGGCGGCGACCATCGCCCGCAGGTCGCGGTTGGTGGCGGCGATGATGCGGACGTCGACCTTGCGGGTCTCGGTGTCGCCGACCCGGTTGAACGTGCCCTCCTGCAGCACCCGCAGCACCTTGACCTGGAGCGTCGGCGACATGTCGCCGATCTCGTCGAGGAAGAAGGTCCCGGTGTCGGCGATCTCGAACAGCCCCGGCTTGTCGGCGTGGGCGCCGGTGAAGGCGCCGCGCTTGTGCCCGAACAGCTCCGAGTCGAGCAGGTTGTCGTTGAACGCCGAGCAGTTGGTGACCACGAACGGCCGGTCGGCGCGCCCCGAGCCGTTGTGGATGGCGCGCGCCACCAGCTCCTTGCCGGTGCCGTTCTCGCCCTGGATCAGCACCGTGGCGTCGGAGCGGGCGACGCGGTCGAGGGTGGCGTAGAGCGCCTGCATCGGCGCCGCGCGCCCGATGATCGCGTCGTAGCCCTGGCGCTCGCCGGGCGCGCTCACCGCCCGCACGGGCGTGCGGACGTGGCTCGCGACCTCGCGCGCGGCCAGGGCCAGGAGGTCGCCGATGATCGCCAGCTCGCCCTCGCCCAGCACCGGCAGGTCGCTGGTGTCATCGGCGGCGAACGCGCCGGCCAGGAGCGCGCCCGCCACCGCGCCGGCGACCCGCACCGGGGCCACCAGCTCGCGGGTCGACGGGTGGACCTCGACCGTGTGCCAGTCGCCCGCCTCGTGGAGCGAGCTGGTGACGCGGGCCTCGCAGTCGCCCCACGGGCAGGCCTCGGCCCCGCCCTGGCTGGCGTGGGGCAGCGACGAGAGCCCGGACCGGTCCAGCCATCCCAGGGTGAGACCGCGGCGGCGGCACACCGCGCTCAGGTGGCGCAGGAGCTCCAGATCGACCACCCGGTCCCAGTCGATCGCAGCGGTCGGATGCAGCACGGGCGGCAGTGTGACAAAACGGCACAACGAGGGCAAGGCCTCGTGGGCCTGACCAGTTTTGACATGTGATCTCAGGATGGTAAATCGACGGCCCAGCGCAGGGCCGTCCGGGTGTCCAGCCACGCCTGCTCGTCGACCTCGAGGTAGGGGACCTCGACCGTGACCACCTCCAGGCCCTGGTCCAGCCCGTACTTCGAGCCGAACGACCCCGGGGTGGGGTAGCCGATGTCCCCGGACGCCGGGTACCCGGCCAGGCGGGCCATCTCCTCGGCCAGCGCCCGCCCCCGGCCGTCCCAGTTCATGACCTTGAACGTGGCGTGGAGCGCGACCAGGCGCTCGGCGCCGACCCGGGCGATGAGGGCCGACAGGGCCTGGGTCTCGGGCTCCGACTCCGGGATCGCCCCCGGGAAGGAGCCGCCCTTGTGCGCGGCGGTCCAGTTCGCCGCCGCGAAGTTGCGGTTGAGATCGACGTCGCGGGCGTTGTTCTTGGTGCCGGCGAGCAGGCCGTCGATGTTGACCGCGGGGATGATCCAGGTCTCGCGCCCGGGCGGGCGATCGAGCAGCTCCTCGATCAGGCGCTGGGCCTGGAGCGCGGTCGCGGGCTCGTCGCCGTGGAGCGCGCCGAAGAGGATCGCGGGCGGCCGCGGGCGCGCGTAGCTGGGCGGCCGGAACACGATCGCCTCGATCGGTCGCCCCAGGACGCTCGTGCCGACGGTCTCGTCCGCTGCCATGGTCCGCAGTCTACGCCGGCCGCGTCACGCGACGAGCCGCGGTGGCAGCTCGCGGCGCGCGTCGAGGTCGCGCGCCGCCGCGAGCGCGTCGGCGCGCCGCTCAGCTATGCTCGAGGTTCTTGCCGAAGATCGTCGCCAGGCCGTAGCCGGTGAAGGCCGCCCACGCCGCCGCCGCCCACGGCGCCACCAGGGCGGCGTTGGGCGTCGCGGGGATGACGTCGCCGAGGTTGCCGTTGACCAGGAGCGTGACGTACGCGGTGATGACGCCGGTGAGGATCACCAGCCAGCCGACGATCTTGGCCCCGGCGCTCGACGGCGGAGGCAGCCAGCACAGGAGCGAGACCACCGCCAGGACGAACGGCAGGAGCTGGAGGATCACGCCGACCTTGGCCTTGCCGGGCGCGTCGCCCAGCCCCTGGAACAGGCCGACGATGGGCGGATCGCCGCCGCCCGACGGCACCACCATCACGACGAGGACGCAGGCCGCGCCGACGGTGGTGAGGAGGCGGGGCAGGATCTGCGAGCGGTACTCGTTGCGCAGGAGCAGGCCGGGCACCCAGGTCAGCGCCATGACGAACATGACCAGCACCTGCCAGTCGATCTCCTTGGCGTCCTTCAGGTAGATGACGAGGCCGAGCACGACCGGCACGAGGCCGAGCACCGCGGTCAGCGCGCCGCGGGCGACGGTGGCGAGCGGCACCGCGCCGAACACCAGCGCGAGCACGCCGGCGGCGGCGAAGTAGATCTCGTTGAACTTGCCGAGGGCGTCGAGGCGGTCGCTCGACAGCGCGTCCCAGCGGAAGACCAGGCTCGGATCGGTGGCCAGCGGCACCGCGAACACCGCGAGCAGGAGCGCGCCGAAGACCATCAGCACCAGCTTGATGCCGTCCTTGAACGGCTCGACCGGCGCGCCGACGCGGGCGGCGGTGCGCGACGCCAGGTACGGCGGGCTCATCGGCTGCTGGGGCGGCATGCCGGCGCCCGGCATGGGCTGCGGCTGGTAGCCGCCCATCGGCGGGCCGCCCACCGGCTGCGGGTTGTAGCCGGCGGGTCCCGGGCCGCCCATCGGCGGCGGCGGGCCCCCGTAGCCTCCTGGCGGCGGGCCGCCCATCGGCGGCGGCGGGCCCCCGTAGCCTCCTTGCGGCGAGCCACCCATCGGCGGCGGCGGGCCCCCGTAGCCTCCTGGCGGCGGGCCACCCATCGGCGGCGGCGGGCCCCCGTAGCCTCCTGGCGGCGGGCCACCCATCGGACCCTGCGGCGGCGACGGCGCCGGGCCCTGCACGAACATCGTCGACGCCTGCGCCGAGGCGGGCCCGGGCCCGCCCATCGGCGGCGGCGGCCCCCCCATCGGGCCGCTCGCGCCGGGCGGCGGACCGCCGAAGCCCTGCTGCGGCGCCGGCGACGGCGCCGGGCCCTGCACGAACATCGTCGCGGCCTGGGCCGCGGCGGGACCGGCGGCGGGCGGCGGCGCCATCGG
>CAADGB010000190.1 GCA_900696455.1 uncultured delta proteobacterium | reverse complement strand
GGCCGCGGGCGGGGTCGGACGCCGGGGCGCCGGCGCCGGTCGCGTCGGCGCGGGCGGTCGCCACGACGCCGACGACACGGTGCCGTCCTCGTCGACGTCGCCGCCCGCGGCCTCGACGGGCGGCGGCCGCGGCGGCCGGCGGTCGAAGCGATCGAAGCGCTCGCGGATCGCCGGTGGCACCCAGGGCGGGGCGCGGCGGCGCCCCGCGGCGGCGTCGCGATCGGCGTCGTGATCGGCGTCGGGGTCGGCGAACGGATCGCGGCTCGGCTCCTCGGCGCCGGCGTCGAGCCCGTCGAGCTCGGCCAGCGCGTCGGCGACCTCGGGCAGGTCGTAGAGCTCGTCGGCGTCGCCGGCGCGGACCGCGGTCAGCACCGCCTCGGCGAGCCGCGCCAGCGCCTGGTCACGGCGGCGCTCGCGGCGCACGTCGTCGAGCCGGGCGCGCCCCTCGCGGGCGCCGCGCTCGAGGACCTCGCGCACGACGCCGGCCTGCGCCAGCGTCGTGCGCAGGAGCGTGCCGAGCGTGCCGCGCGGGCCCGCGCCTCGTCGTGACCTGGCCATGGGGCGCGATTATCGGACCGGCGGGCGCTGGCGCCAAGCCCGGCGTTGATCTACGTTGAGGACGCGTGGGACTCGCGTCGCGACTGGTCACGTGGGGCGCCTGTGGCATCGCGGCCGCGGCGCTGGCGGCGTGCCCGTCCTCGAGCGCGGTGACCACGCCGACCGCCGGCAAGAAGGCCGGCACGGTGCGCATGCGCGCGTTCACCGAGACCTCGGCCGTGCGCCTGGTGACCGCGCTCGGCCCGTACGTCTTCGCGGCCAAGGCCCACGGCCTCGAGCGCTGGCAGGGCGACCGGCTGCTCGTCCTGTCGGCGGCGCACGGGCTGCCCGGCGATCGCGTGATCGGCATGGGCGCCGACCCGAGCCGGGGCTGGCTGTGGGTCGTCACCGACGGCGGCATCGGCTACTACGACACCCGCGTGGAGACGTTCCACGAGGTGCCGCCGGCGCCGCTCATGGCGGAGCTCGGCCTCGGCGGCGGTCCGGCCGGCGTGCCGACGGCGATGGCGGTCGTCGGCGCCACCGACGGCGGCGTGTGGCTGGGCCACGGCCGCGGCCTGTTCTACACCACGCCGTCGGGGGCGTGGACGTCGACCCCCATCACCGATCCGGTCAAGGCCCTCGCGTTCGACGACGCCGGCTGGCTGTGGGTCGGCACCGATCGCGGCCTCATCGGTCGCGCACCCGACGGCAAGACCTTCACCTTCGGCGCCGCCCAGGGCAACGAGGTGATCACCACCCGGCTGGTGGCGCGCGCGCCCGACGGCGGCGTGCTGGTGATCGGCGAGGACAGCGGCGGTCGCCAGCGCATCGCCCACGGCGGCGAGCGCGGCTTCGTCTCGTACAAGGTCTCGCCCGGCGCGCGCTGGCTCGACGTCGTCGCCCACAAGGAACGGGTCGTCGCCATGACCGCCGACGGCCTGCTCGCCGTGACCCGGGCGCGCCCCGCCCGCGCCCGGCCGCTCACCCGCGATGGGGTCCGCCTGATGCCGCTCAAGGCCGGCGTCGTCGAGGCGCTCGAGGTCGAGCGGCTGGTGGCGCGGCTGCCCGCCGGCGCCGGCGCGCTGGGCGCCGCCGGCGACGAGCTCCTGGTCGCCACCCGCGAGCTCGGCGTCGCCCGGGTGGTGCCCGACGTGCCGCTGCCGGTGGGCTGGCTGCGCCGGGCCGAGATGCTCGACGGCGCCAACACCCTGGCCGTACACTGCGCGGCGCAGGAGGACTGCTGGATGGCGACCGGCGCGCCGCGGGCGTGGCGGGGGCGTGGCGAGACCTTCGAGCCCGCCGGGCCGCCCGACCACGTCGTGCTCTCGGTCGTGCGCAGCCCCGACGGCGTCCTGTACGGCCTCCACCGCGGCGGCGGCGCCCGCGACATCCAGATCTCGCGCATCGTCGGCGAGACCTGGGAGCCCATCGACGTCGCCCTGACCACGCCCGGCACCCGGCCCGAGGTCAGCTTCGCGCGCTTCGCGCCGGGCGGCGAGCTGTGGGTCGGCCTCCGCTACCACGAGGGGAGGGACGACCAGGCCCAGCCCTGGGGCGTGGCCATCGTCGACCTCGGGCTGGGCGCGGTCGCCTACCACCACGCCAGCGGCGACCCGCGCGAGCGCGACAAGGGGATCCTGCCGGTCCCCGTCAACGTCGTCGACGCCGCGTTCCACGCCGATCAGGTGTGGATGGCCAGCCTCGAGGGCGCGGTCCGCCTGCAGGGCGACGAGGTCACGGTGTGGACCGAGGGCATGGAGCTCGAGAGCGAGCTCCTGACCGCGATCGCGGTCTCGCCCGGTGGCCTGATCTACGCCGCCACCCCCGACGGCGTCGCCACCTACGACGGCGAGCGCTGGCGCTTCCCGCCCGAGCTCCGGTTCGCGGTCAACGACCTGGCCCTCGGCCCCGACGCGCGGCTGTGGATGGCCACCGAGCGCGGGATCGCCATCTTCGACGGCCGCAAGGTGCGGCGCATGGACGTGCGCCGCGGCCTGGTCGAGAACACCGTGCTCGACGTGACGATCGACGAGCTGGGGCGGGTGTGGGCGCGCGGGCCGCGATCGCTGATGATGGTCACGCCCTAGGTTCGGGTTCGGCCACGGGTTCGGGGTTCGGTCACGGGCTCGGACTCGGGTTCGGCCTCGGCCTCGGATTCGGTCACGGTCACGGGTTCGGCTTCGGCTTCGCCGCGACTCCGGTTCGCGTGCGTGTCAGGCGTACATCGGTGCCTCACCGCGGCTCGCAGCGCGGTGCGAGGCTGTCAGCACGCACGGCGTTGGGGTGTGTGAGTGACGCCACGTTGTGCGGCGCGCCCGCGGGGTGCCAGATGGCGCGCGGAGGCTCGCATGAGGAAGCGCACGTTCGCGTCCATCGCCGTCCCGCTCGCCGCCCTGGTCGGCACTGCCGCCGGGTTCCAGCAGCCCGATCATCTCGACGAGCGCCCGCTCGAGACCGCCGACGGCGGCCGGGGGCGCGCCCACCGCGACGTCGCCTGGGACCGGGTGCCGGCGTCGGCGAAGAAGGCGTGGGACGCGTTCGTCGCCGGCGGCGGAGCGTGGCGCTCGCAGTGGGATCGTCACACCGACGTGCCGGTGCGGATCTGGGGCGAGGGCGTGGCGGTGCCCGGCGCGATGGCCAGCGCCGCCGTCGCCGAGCAGGCGGCGCGCGACCTGCTGGCGCGCCACCTCGCGCTGCTGGCGCCGGGGGCGCGGCCGGAGGACTTCGAGCTGGTGTCGAACGTGCTGCACGCCGACGCCACGATGCGCACGGTCGGCTTCGTCCAGCGCTGGCGCGGGCTGCGGGTGGTGGGCGGTCAGGTCAGCTTCCTGTTCAAGCGCGACCGCATGATCGTGATGGGCTCGGAGGCGCTGCCCCACGTGACCGCGCTCGCGCCCGGGCGCGCGGCGTCGGCCGAGGTCGTGCGCCAGGCCGCGACCGCCTGGCTCGACGACGCCTTCGCCACCCGCACCACGGCCGGCGCCGTGGGGGAGGCGGTGGTGCTGCCGCTCCTGCGCGAGCGTGACGATGGCCGGCCCGCGGTCGAGTACCGCGTCGTGGTCCCGGTCGAGGTCACGAGCGCCGATCCGGTCGGGCGCTGGGACGTCTACCTCGACGCCGAGTCCGGCAAGCCGGTGGCGCGGGCCCAGACCCTGCGCTTCGCCGAGGGCACGGTCCGCTACCGGGTGCCCGCGCGCTACCCGGGCGGCGGGCGCACCGACTACCCGGCGGCCTTCGCCAGCCAGCGCATCGGCGGACAGACCGTGGTCGCCGACGCCGGCGGCGTCCTGACCTGGGGCAGCGGCGACGCCAGCGTGACCGCCGGGGTCAGCGGCACCTGCGCCGCGGTCACCACCGCGTCGGGCAGCCTGGCCACCACCACGCTGGCGCTGGCCGCCGGCGGCTCGGCGCTGTGGGATCCGTCGGCGACCGAGACCATCGACGCCCAGGTCACCGCCTTCATCCACGCCACGCTGGTCAACCGCTACGCCAAGACCCGGCTCAACCCGAACCTGGCCTGGCTCGACCGCCCGATCTCGGTGCGCGTCAACGAGAGCGGCAACTGCAACGCCTACTCGACCGGCGACGACATCCACTTCTACCGCTCGAGCTCGCAGTGCGAGAACACCGGGCGGCTGGCCGACGTCGTCTATCACGAGTTCGGCCACTCGCTGCACCGCCAGTCGATCATCCAGGGCGCGGGCTCGTTCGACGGCGCGCTGTCGGAGGGCGTGTCCGACTACCTGGCGGCGACGATCACCGACGATCACGGCATGGGCCGCGGCTTCTTCCGCACCAGCGCCGCGCTGCGCGATCTCGATCCCGTGGGGCGCGAGCTGCGCTGGCCCGACGACCGTCAGGGCCAGGTCCACGCCGACGGCGAGATCATCGGCGGCACGCTGTGGGATCTGCGCAAGGCGCTGATCGCGGCCCTGGGCGAGGAGGCGGGCATCGCCCGCGCCGACGACCTCTACTACGCGATCATCCAGCGCGCGACCGACATCCCGTCGTCCTACGTCGAGGCGGTGGCCGCCGACGACGACGACGGCAACCTGGCCAACGGCACGCCCAACCTCTGCGTCATCAACACCGTCTTCGCCGCCCACGGCATGGGCGCGGGCGAGGGCGTGGTGTCGATCGGCGTCGGCCGCCCGGTGCGCGACGGCTTCCGGGTCGCGGTGCCCATCGAGCGCCCGACCGGCGACTGCGCGGTGGCCGAGGTCGCGCGCGCCACCCTGACCTGGGCGGTCCGCGACGAGGCCGGCGTGGGTGGCGAGGTCGCGCTCGCGCGCGACGGCGCGGCCTGGGCGGGGTCGATCCCGGCCCAGCTCGACGGCCGGGTCGTCCAGTACCAGGTGCGGGTCGAGCTCGACGACGGCACGACCCTGAGCTACCCCGACAACCTCGCCGATCCGATGTACGAGTTCTTCGTCGGGCCGGTCACCGAGCTCTACTGCACCGACTTCGAGGTCGAGCCGACCGACTGGAGCCACGGCGCGACCACCGGCCAGAGCGACTGGACCTGGGGCGCGCCGTCGGGCGCCGCCGACGATCCGACCGCCGCGGCGTCGGGCACCCGGGTGTTCGGCACCGACCTCGGCGGCGGCGGCGGCGACGGCCTCTACGAGCCGCGGGTGGCGACCTGGGCGCGGACGCCGGTGGTCGAGGTCGCGGGCTACGACCAGGTCCGCCTGCAGTACCGGCGGTGGCTCGCGGTCGAGGACGGCTTCTTCGACCAGGCCTCGATCGCGGCCGACGGCGAGGTGCGGTGGCGCAACCGCGACAGCATGATGGGCAACGACTCGTCGACCCACCACAAGGATCGCGAGTGGCGGTTCCACGACGTCGACCTCACCGCCCAGGCCGCGGACGGCACGGTCCAGGTCACGTTCGGGCTGACCAGCGACCAGGGGCTCGAGCTCGGCGGCTGGACCCTCGACGACGTCTGCATCGTCGGCTGGAGCGCGGCGTTCGCGCGCTGCGGCGACGGCAGCCTGGGCGCGACCGAGGCCTGCGACGACGGCAACACCGTCGACGGCGACGGCTGCTCGGCGACCTGCCAGCTCGAGGACGGCGGCGGCGAGGGCGACGGCGACCTCGGCGGCGGCTGCTGCTCGACCTCGCGCGACGACGCCGCCGGCACGCTGGGCCTGGGCGCCCTGCTCGGCCTGGTGCTGACCCGCCGCCGCCGCCGCCCGACGGCGTGAGTCGGGCGGCGCGCCCGGTCAGGGGCAGGGGAAGACGGCGTCGAGGATCGCGACGATCGCCGCGGCGTCGACGGCGGCCGGATCGGTGCGGGCCAGCTCCGTGGCGAGCGCGACGGCCTGGGTCGGGGCCCGGACGGCGGCCTCGCGCAGGAGCGTCGGCCCGAGGTGGCGCACCAGCTCCCAGTGCACGGCCGCGTCGTCGCCGCCGGCGCTGGCCAGGGCCACGGTCCGGGCGCGCACGATCAGGGCCACGGCGCGCAGCGCGGCCCGGTCGAGCTGGGCCAGGGCGGCCGTCCGCAGCGGCGCGTAGGTCGCGTCGTCGCCGCCGTCGGCCGGATCGTCGAGGTCGCGCCAGCACCGCACCGCGAGCACGCCGTCGAAGGCCCGATCGTGGGTCGACGGCTCGAGGCCGCGCGCGTAGCGGGCGAGGCCCTTGCCGCCGGCGCGCTGGTCGCCGCCGCCGTAGTAGGCCCAGCTCGAGTCGCAGTCCTGGGGCGCGGCGGCGCAGGTGACCGCCTCCTTGAAGACGCTCAGGTAGAGGAAGCGGAGCAGCCCGGCCTCGACGCGGGCGGCGGCCAGCCGGCGCTCCCGCGCGGCGCCGGCGGTGGCGCCGGCGGCGAAGGCGTCGCCGAGCAACGGCGCCAGGACGACCGGCCCGACGCAGCGGTCGGCGTGGGCGGCCTGCTCGGCGGGCGCGAGCGTGTTGCAGGCGGCGGGGGCGCCGCCGCTGGTGGTCGCCGGCGGGTAGTGCTCGTCCTCGCGTCGCGACACCCGTGACTCGAGGCCGTTGCTCTGCAGGTAGAGGATGCGGGCGTCGATGAAGGCCTGGGCGGGTGGCGCCGCCGCCGTGAACAGCATCGCGGCGATCTCCTCGAAGGCGGCGACGCGGGCGATCGTGGACACGCTGGCGTCGATGACGACGTAGGTGTCGGGGTCCTGGTCGGAGACGCAGGGCGGGAACGGATCGGTCGCCGACCTCATGACCCGCGGCTGGTAGTCGGTGGCCTGCGCCTGGCACGCGCGGTCGCCGTCGGCCGGCGCGCCGTCGGTGGCCCCGTCGGCCGGATCGCCGGCGTCGGCGCTCGCGGCGTCGGGCGTCGCCACCGGGTCGTCGGCCTTGCACGCGGCGAGCGCCGCGATGACGGCGAGGGCGAGCGAGGCGACGACGCGACAGGGCACCGGTCGGATCGGGATCATGGGACGACCTCCACGAAGACGAGCACGCTGCGGCCGGGCCCGTCGATGCTGGAGCCATGATAGCGGTAGGCGGCGTCGAGCAGGTTCTCGAGCACGGCGGCCACCCGGAGCTGCGCGGTCACGCGCACGCCGGCGCGGAGGTCGATCACCCCGTAGCCGGGCGTGCCGCCGGCGGGGATGCGCGGGTCGCCGCGGTCGGCGGGGGCCAGCCGGCGCTGGGCGGCGGCCCAGCGCACCCCGAGCGCCGCGTAGCCGCGGCCGGCGCCGTCCCGCCACCGCGCCTCGGCGCTGCCGTTGAGCGGCGGCACCCGCGACAGCGGGACCCGCGCCGGGCCGGCGCCCGCCGACGGATCGGGGCCGTCGCCGCGGGCCTGGGCGAGGGTCGCGCGCACCGCCAGCGGGCCGACCTCCGCCTCGGCGGCGGCCTCGACGCCGCGGATCGTCGCCGGCCCGGCGAGGTTGACGAGCTGGTAGCGGAACCACGCCGCCTGGCAGTCGCGCGCGGTCGGCGGACAGTCGGCGATCTCGCGCAGCGAGCGCGCGATCGCCCCGTCGACGCGGGCGGTGAAGGCCCACAGCTCGGCGCGGAGGGCGCGCCGCGTGAGCTCGGCGCCGAGCTCGACGGTGGTGGCGCGCTCGGGCCCGAGCGCGGCGTTCTCGAACTGGAAGCCGGGGCCGGCGGCCTGGCGGCCGGTCAGGTCGTCGAGGTTGGGGGCGCGGAACGAGCGGTCGAGGACGGCGTGGAGCTCGAGCCCGGCCGCGACCGCCCAGCTCGCGCCGACGAAGGCGGCGGGGGCGAGCCAGCGCCGCCCGATCGCCTGGGTGGCCGACGCCGGATCGGCCGGGGTGTCGGCGGCGGCCAGGCCCAGGCGGGCGCCGCCGCGCGCGCTCAGGCGGCGCCAGCCGACCTCGCCGCTGGCGAAGCCGCCGCCGGTGGCGTAGCGCGAGCCGGCGACGAACTGGCCGCGGCTGTCGTAGCGCACGAAGTCGAGGTCGGTGAGCTCGAGCCACGCCACCGAGTCGACGTGATCGACGTAGAGGTCGGCGCCGTACTCGCCGCGCAGCGCCAGCGGCCCGGCGCGGCGGCGGGCGGTGGCGGCGCTGGCGGCGACGCCGAGGGTGCGCACGTCGTCGCGGCCGCCGTCGCGGGCGTCGGCGCGCGGCCGGTCGCGGCGCCGACGCTCGTGCTGCTCCTGCGCCGACACCACCAGGCGCGCCCGCTCGGCCCAGGCGCCGAGCCCGGCGTCGGCGGCGGCGTAGACCAGGGTGTGGAACTGCTCGTCGTAGCGCAGACACTCGTCGAGCGGCGCGAACGCCGGCGGGCACTGGTCGGTGCGCGGCGCGTCGAGCTGGCGGTAGTCGTGGTAGGCGGCGGTCAGGCGGACGTCGCCGACGCGCTGGACCAGGCGCGCGTCCCACGCCGCCTCGCGGAAGCCGGTGCCGAGCTGGGTGCGGCCGTCGGCGGCATGCGCCGGCACCAGCGCCGGGATGCCGTCGGCGTCGCGCACGACCCCGCCGCTCTCGAGCAGGCTGACGTCGCGGTAGCCGCCGCCGACCAGGAGCGTGGCGTCGCGCCACGGCCGGGCCGCGACCTCGGCGCGCCCGCCCAGCTCGTGGTCGGCCGAGCCCCAGCGCAGCTCGAGGCGCGGGGCGACCCGGCGGGCGCCGGGCGCGGGCGCGCGCGGCACGGCGTCGAGCACGCCGCCGAGGGCGTCGGCGCCCCAGCGGGTGGAGGCGCCGCCGCGGACGACGTCGATCGCCGCCAGGGTCCGGGTGTCGATCGTGAAGAAGTACTGGTTGGGGCCCTGGCGCCAGGTCGAGGTGTTGAGGCGGACGCCGTCGAACAGGAGCAGGGTCTGCTGGCCGGTGCGCCCGCGGACGAAGGCCGAGCCCTGGGCGGCGGCGGTCTGCTGGACGTAGACGCCGGGCTCCCAGCGCAGGGCGTCGGGCGCCGACCGCGGCAGCCGCTCGTCGAGGTCGGCCCGGCTGACGGTGGAGGCGGCGCGGCCGGGCGCCGGCGACGGCGCGACGTCGTCGATGATCACGGTCTCGCCGCCGTCGCCATCGGGCGCGCTCCCGCCCGCCTGCCCGGAGCCGGCGCCGCCGCGCCCCGCGCCGTCGGGGCCCACGTCGGCCTGGCCCCGCCCCGGCAGCGCGGCGACGGCCAGCACGAGCGACAGCGGGGGCGCGAGGCGCGGCAACGCCTCCAGCCTACTTCACGACCTCGATCATCTCCGGGGCGCGGGTCCGGTAGGTGGCGTCGATGTGATCCATCAGCTCGAGCAGGTTGGTCTCCATGCGCGCGAAGCCGCCGGCCGGCGCGTCCATGTAGAACGTGCCGCCCTCGCAGTCGTCGCCGCCCGGCGGCACCGGCACCCCGTCGTGGTTGGGCCGGCAGCGGCCGTCGACGTAGACGATCATGAACTTCTGGAAGCGATCCTTCTCGGGCAGGCCGGAGTCGAGCATGTAGGTCTCGAAGACCGCCGACAGGATCACCAGGTCGTCGGGCTCCTGGCCGTAGCCGTGGAGGAAGTAGACGACCGGGTAGCGCCGGGTCGCGTTCGCGGCGTCGTCGTACCCGGGCGGCAGGAAGAGCGCGTACGGCGTCGGCCGGCCGGTGGTCGGCGGCGTGAACATGAGGCCCTTGAGGATCTGGCCGGAGCCGCGCTCGGGCGCGCGATCGCCGTCGGGCCACTTCTTGTCGAGCCAGGCGAAGGCGGTCGAGACCCGGTTGATGATCTGGGGCCCGGTGCCGACGTGGCGGCCGTCGCCGGCGAGGATCGCGGCCGGGCTGGCGTCGGGGTTGCCGTAGCGCAGGTAGACGTTGTCGGGGAAGTCGGCGAACGGCACGAACGTGAAGTCGTAGTTGCTCTCCGGCAGGCCGCCGAGCTTGTCGAAGCCGTCGTAGATCCCGCCGGCGAGCTGGAAGCGGGCCACCAGCGAGCCGAAGCCGGCGTTGGCGGAGACGGCGGCGTTGAGGAAGTCGCGGATGCCGGCGTCCATCCAGATGCCGACCCGGCGCCGCTCGGCGTCGTCGAGCGCGGCCAGCATGTTCGTGATGTCGTGGCGGTACCAGTTCTGGACGTTGGGCGACAGCGTCCACTGGCCGTCGCCCTCGCCGAAGTCGTAGCAGGCGGCGACGCCGCCGGGCGGGGGCTGGCCGTACTGACAGGTCCCGGCCACGCCGTCGAGCCCGACGTCCTGGTAGGGCTCGCCGTCCTGGCGGTCGCCGTCGCCCTCGGTGCCGAGCGGGTTGTTGAGCGCGTGGTAGTCGTCGCCGGCGGGGTCGGGGTGGGTGACCGGATCGTAGCCGGGCTCGAGCCGGCTGGGGACGCCGTCGGTGCCGACGTCGTCGAACGGCTCGTAGGCGTTGGTGATGACGGGCTCGCCGCTGTCGCGGCGGCCGTTGCGGTTGACGTCGACCGCCAGCAGGACCTCGGCCGGGTTGGTCTGCGGCTGCGCCGGATCGAACACGCCCAGCCCCAGCGCCTGGCCGTCACCGCCGTCGCAGAAGGTGATGACCGGGTGGCTGCCGTCGGGGTTGAACTCGCGGTCGTGGAAGTCCTCGAGCACCAGCGGGTTGGCGCAGCGGTCGGCGGCGGCGCGGGCGAGGTAGGCGGCGTCGACGCCGGGCGGGGCGTAGCCGTGGGCCGCCGGGTCGGGGTTGTAGAGCGCCGGGTTCGACAGCGCCCGCGACAGGTCGCGCGACGCCCGCATGTAGAGGTTGCGGCGCAGGGTCAGGCCGACGCCGTCGCCCTCCTGGTAGACCATGCGCTCGAAGTTGCTCGCGATCTCGAACTGGTCGGTCATGGGCGGGCGCTGATCGGCCGGGCACAGCTCGCCGACGTCGCCGCCGTCGTCGGGCGACGCCGTGCAGAAGCCGCCGAACATGTAGTCGCGGAACATCGACAGCGAGTACTTCATCGACGGGCCGGGCTCGCCGACCAGGTCGCCGATGAAGTCGAAGCGGTCGCGGTTGCGCAGGCCGATCGACAGCGCGGCGTTGCCGCCCATCGAGATGCCGACGATGCTGCGGAAGGTGAAGCGGCGCACCTCGGTGGCGCCGGCGTCGGCGGGCGCCACCACCTGGAAGGTCGCCAGCTCGTGGCTGCGGAAGCCGAAGCGCGAGGCGTAGGCGTCGTCGTCGACGAGGTCGCGGTTGACGACCGGCGCGAAGAAGGCCTCACCGCCGGCGCGGCGGGCGACCACGCGCAGGTGGCGGCGCTCGCCGCCGGTCGGCATGCGCGCCATCTTGTAGGGCAGCGTCAGCTCGAACGGCCGGTCGGAGGCGGCGCCGAGCGGGCCGAACGTGACCGCCGGACCCATGGCGATGAAGCCGGCGGGGACGATGTCGGCGGCGCACGCGATCGAGATCGGCGCCGACGGCGGGGTGGTCGCGGCCTGGGCGCGGACCGCGGCGCCGCGGAGATCGGCGCCGGCCGCGGCGGTGACCTCGACCACGCCGCCGGGCGCGAGCGCTCCGGACGTCCCGTCCCCGCAGGTGATCTCGGTCGACCCCGACCCGCCATCGTCGCCGCACGCGGCGAGCAGCAGGCTGACGGAGCCGAGACAGACGACGACGAGTCTCCCCATGCCCGGGACGGTACCACCGCGACCGCGGCCGCCGGCCGGGACCGTGAGGTCACCAGGTGACGTGGCGGCCGGCGTCCGGGCGCGACCGGGACCGGCGCGAACCCGGAGCACATCCGCGCACTTGTGGGCGCGGGCGGCGGCCAGCCGGAAAGTTGCCCGCCGCCGCGACGCCTCCCCAATATGGCCGGACCCGATGGCCGCGCGCGTCCTCGCCGACATGCACGTTCCGCCGGCGCTGCGACGGTGGTCGATCCGGGTAGCGCTGGCGTTCGTGGTCGCCGTGGTGATCGCGTGGATCCCGGCCGGCGGCGACGATCGCGCCGCGCGCCTGCGGGCCCAGCTCGACGAGCTCGAGGCCGAGGCCACGACGCTGCGCGCGCGCAACCGCCGGCTGGCCGCCGAGGTCGAGGCCCTGCGCACCGACCCGGCGGCGATCGAGGCCCACGCCCGCGACGAGCTGGGCATGGTCTACCCCGGCGAGCTGGTGCTGCGGCTCGATCCCGTCGTCGCTGCCCCCGTCGCCGGCGGAGGCGCCCGGTGAGGCTGCGCGCGCTGCGCCGCGCCGCCGTGGTGCTGGCGCCGGTCCTGGTCGCCGCCGCCGGCTGCGCGGTGATCGCCGCCGGCGCCGTGCGCCCCATCGGCCTCGCCGGCGGCGCGCCGGCGGCCACGGACCTGCTGGCCCTGACCGCGGTCGGCGCGATCCTGGTGGCGGCGATCCTCCGCCGCCTCCACTACCAGCCGCCGAGCGCGCGCGCCCAGCGGGTGTCGTGGTGGCTGGCGGCGGCGCCGCGGCTGGTCGACGTCGAGCTGGCGCTGGCCATCACCGCCGGCGTCTACGCCGTGCTCGCCGCCACCGGCGGCGTGACCTCGCCGGTCCACCCCCTGGTCTACGGCGTGGTCGCCTTCGGGCTCACGCTGCTCTCGGCGCCGGGGGCGGCGGTGACGATGCTGGCGCCGGTCGCGATCGAGGCGACCTGGGTGGCGCGCGCCGACGATCCGCGGGTGCTGGCGGTGCCGGTCGCGCTCCACGCCGTGTTCCTGGTGGCCGCCGCCGCCGCCCACGCCCTGTTCCTGCGCGGGCTGGTCGCCAGCCACCGCCGGCAGCGCGCCCTCCGCCTCGAGCGCGAGCTCCGCTCGATGACCGAGCAGGCCCGCGACTACCGCCTCATCTCGTCGGCGCTGGGGCCGGCCAGCCGGGCGCCGCGCTCGCGCCAGGACGAGGAGCGGCTGCTGGCGGCCGGCGGCGTGGCCCTGGTCGGCGACGCCTGCGCCTGGGTGCTGGAGACGGTCAAGCGCTCGCTGGGGGCGCGCACCGTGGCCCTGGCCTGGCTCGACGGCGACGGCGACCGCCTCAAGCTCAAGGACATCGTGAGCGATCGCGATCAGCTCGTGCCGCCGCGGCTGCCGGTGGCCGGCGTGCTGGGCGCGGTGGTGCGCGACCGCGCGCCGGTGGTGCTGGCCGCGGCCAAGGCCGGCCAGCTCCCGTACTACGACGACCCCGGCATCGGCGCCGGCGCCGCCGTGGTCGCGGTGCCGGTGCTCGAGGGCCCGCACCTGCGCGGCGTGCTGTGCGCCGATCGCCCGACGCCGTTCGCCGACGACGCCCGCGAGCTCCTGGTCGACGCCGCCGCCCAGCTCGTGCGCGCGGTCCAGGCCGAGCAGGTCTTCCGCGCCGTCGAGCGCGCCAAGTACGAGCACGAGCGGTTCTTCCAGGCCACGGCGCTCCTGGGCCGCGCGCTGACCCCCGAGCAGGTCATGGAGACCGCGTTCGACGCCGCCGCCGCCATCGTCGACTGCGACGCGGCCGCGATCACCCTCTACGATCGCGAGCGCTCGCGGCACCGGGTGGCGGCGGTGCGGGTCAAGCCCGGCGCCGAGCCCCTGCTCGACGCCACCGCCCTGGCCGGCCTCGAGTTCAAGGACAACGCCGGCCTGGCCGCGATGGTGGTCAAGAACCGCCACTACCTGCCGGCCGGCGGCGAGCCGCGCGAGGTCACGGCGCCCATCTACACCAAGCGCATCAAGCTCGACGAGGCGCGCTCGCTCCTGGTCCTGCCCCTGGTCGCCGCCGACGAGGCCATCGGCACGCTGATGCTGGCGGCGCGCGCCGAGCGCCGCTTCGGCGCCGACGTGCGCGAGATGCTGGGCGTGATCGCCACCCAGGTCGCGGTCTCGCTGCAGAACGGGCTGCTCTACAAGCGCATGGAGACGATGGCCACCACCGATGGCCTGACCGGGCTGACCAACCACCGCACCTTCCAGGACCGCTTCGCCCAGCTCCTCGATCGCGCCGAGCGTCACGGGCACCAGGCGGCGCTCCTGCTCACCGACGTCGACTTCTTCAAGAAGGTCAACGACAACTACGGCCACCCGGTCGGCGACGAGGTGCTGCGGCGGGTGGCGCGGGTGCTCGAGCAGGTCGCGCGCAAGATCGACATCACCGCCCGCTACGGCGGCGAGGAGTTCGTGGTCGTGCTCGAGAGTTCCAGCGCCGAGCAGGCGCGGCAGGTCGGCGATCGGCTGCGGCAGGAGGTCGGCAAGCTGGTGATCGAGACCGAGAAGGGGCCGCTCAGGGTCACGATGTCGGTGGGCGTGGCCTCGTTCCCCGACGACGCCCGCGACCGCGCCACCCTGATCGAGCGCGCCGACCACGCCCTCTACCACGCCAAGCACTCGGGCCGGAACCAGGTCGTCACCTACCAGCAGTTCGTCGCCGCGCGGGCCAAGAAGGCGTCCTGAGCCGGGGCCCTACGGGTTGGCGGCGGCCCAGGCCGCGAAGGTGTCGCGCGTGGTCGCGGTCAGCACGTCGGGCGGCAGCCGGCCGCCGCGGGTCTGGCGCGCGCCGTCGAGGGCCGCGACCAGCTCGCGCGTCCACAGGAACGAGCTGCGGAGCTCGACCACGAGCTGGCGGTCGGCGACGTCGGCCGCCCCGCGATCGCGGGCGTAGAGGACGACGAGGGCGCGCACCACCGACTCGTTCACCATGATCATGACGTCGCGGTAGTGCTGGCGCGCCATCGCCGCCTCGACCCGGGCGAAGAGCGGCGCCGCCACCGGCTCGAGGCGGGCGCGGTCGGCGTCGAGGGCCGGGTTGACGTAGCTGTGGAGGAGCTCGTGGACGAGCAGGAGCGCGGCGTCGGCGCCGGGGCGCGGCACGCCGTCGGCGGCGGGCGGCGGCAGGTACAGGACCTGCGCCACCTGCTCCTGCCCGTCGGCGTCGACGGCGAACGCGCCGTAGGCCTGGTTGCCGGTGGTCAGCCCGGGGATGACGCGGAAGGTGGCCGGGCGCGGGCCGAACGTGGCCTCGAGCCAGGCCACGAAGCGGTGGTCGGCCAGCGCCTCGCCGACGCGGGCCTCGACCGCGGCCAGGAACGGGCGCTGGCCGGCGAGGAAGCCGGCGAGGTCGCTCTGGCGGGCGAAGTCGGCGAGCTCGGCGGCGACCGCGTCGAGGTCGACCGGGCCCCACCGCGGATCGAGGCCGGGCAGCGGCGGGCGCAGCGGGCGGCGCGGGGCGAAGGCGTCGTCGAGGTAGAGGGCGAGCGAGACCGGCGCGTTGAACGAGATGCCGTGCTCGGCGCGCAGGCTCCGGGCGCGCGCCACCGCGGGGCGGTCGCGCCACGGCGCGAAGTGGGCGTCGGCGGCGCGCAGGTAGGCGGTGCGCGCCGGCTCGCCGTACTCCGGGAAGCCGGCGAGGCGGGCCACGATCGAGACCAGCTCGATCCGGGCGTCGACGGCGACGACCAGGGCCGGATCGAGCGCGGGGGCGGTCGGCCCGCCCGGCGCGGTGGCCGGCGGCGCGGGCTCGTCGCGCTTGCACGCCGCGCCCGCGAGCGCGACCACGACGACCAGGGCGGCCCGCAGCAAGGGGGCAGAAGCCTAGCGCGTTTCCCGCCGGCGTGCGGCGACGGCGCGGCGGCCGCCCGCTCCCGGGCGATTTGCCGCGAGGCCCCGTTTGACAGCGCCGATCGCTCACCTGGAACATCGAGGGGTGGCGGTCAAGAACTACGTGCTCGACACCAACGTCCTGCTCCACGACTCGCAGGCGATCTTCTCGTTCGCCGACAACCACGTCGTCATCCCGATCTACGTGATCGAGGAGGTCGACAACTTCAAGAAGGACCAGGCCGAGCTCGGCCGCAACGCCCGTCAGGTCGCCCGCCTCCTCGATCAGCACCGCGCCGACGGCGGGCTGTCGCGGCCGCAGCCGCTCAAGAACGGCGGCACGATCCGGGTGGCGCTGGCCAAGAACCCGCCCAAGAACCCCAGCTACGACTCGCGGTCGATGGACCAGCGCATCCTCGAGCTGGCCATGGAGATCCGCGACGCGGATCCCGACAACCCGACGATCCTGGTCACCAAGGACGTCAACATGCGGGTCCGCGGCGACGCCCTGGGCCTCAACACCGTCGACTACGAGCCCGAGCGCATCAGCATCGAGGAGCTGTACCCGGGCAACCGGGAGGTGGCGGTGGAGCCGGGCGCCATCGACGCCCTGTACAACGAGGGCGGGGTCACGGTCCCGGTCGACGGCGGCCTCTACCCCAACGAGTACGTCCTGCTCAAGGACGAGGGCAGCGGCAAGAGCGCGCTCGGCAAGTCGGACAAGGCGACCGGCAAGATCGTCCCGGTCCGGAAGCTGCGCGACGGGGTGTGGGGCATCCGGCCGCGCAACAAGGAGCAGCACTACGCCCTCGATCTCCTGCTCAACGACGACATCAAGCTGGTCACGCTGGTCGGCAAGGCCGGCACCGGCAAGACCCTGCTCGCCCTCGCCGCCGGCCTGCAGAAGGTGACCGAGGAGGAGACCTACCAGAAGCTCCTGGTCAGCCGGCCCATCTTCCCCCTCGGCCGCGACATCGGCTTCCTGCCCGGCGACATCGAGGAGAAGCTCAACCCGTGGATGCAGCCCATCTACGACAACCTCGAGCTCCTGCTCGGCCTCAACCGCAGCGACAAGAAGGACGGCCGCAGCTACGCCGAGCTGATGGACCTCGGCTTCGTCGAGATCGAGCCGCTGACCTACATCCGCGGCCGCTCGCTGCCCAACGTCTTCATGATCGTCGACGAGGCCCAGAACCTGACCCCGCACGAGGTCAAGACCATCGTCACCCGCGCCGGCGAGGGCACCAAGATCGTGCTGACCGGCGACCCCTACCAGATCGACCACCCCTACCTCGACTCGTCGAACAACGGCCTCACCACCGTCGCCGAGCGCTTCAAGCCCGAGGCCATCGCCGGCCACGTCACGCTCAGCAAGGGCGAGCGCAGCGCCCTGGCCGAGCTCGCCACCCAGATCCTCTGACCCGGTCGCCGCCGTGCAGGTCGCCGCCGTGATCGACCCCGTGCCCGGCGCCGCGCGCGAGCCCCCGCCCGGGGCGGTGCGCCGGGGCGCGGGTGTCGGCGACCGGCGCGCGAGGCGGGGCGCCGCCGCCGGCGCGCTCGCCGCCGCCGCGCTCGCCGC
>CAADGB010000189.1 GCA_900696455.1 uncultured delta proteobacterium | reverse complement strand
TCGGCGTCGGGCCGGCCCGGCGGCCGGGTGTAGACGACGAGGCGCGCGCCGGGGAGCCAGCGCTGGACGACCACGCCGGGCGCGGCCAGCGCGCGCGCCCCCTCGCCGGCGGCGCGAGCGTAGCGGGCGACCAGCGGCGTCAGGCTCGCCGCCCACACCGCGCGCACCGCCGGCCACACCTCGTCGGGCGCGAGCGGCCCGATCGAGCGGCCGACGCCGGGAGCCGCGGCCCGCGCGCCGTCCTCGAGCGCCATCGACGACCGCACGATCAGCGGGCCGCCCAGCGCCCGGGCGCGCGCCACCACGGCGGCCTCGAGCGCCAGCGGCAGCGGCGCGTGCAGCGCGGCCTCGGCCCAGCGGGCCAGGGTCGCGCCCACGTCGTCGAGCCCGGGCGCGCCGGCGGCGGCGGCGCCGGTGACCGCCTCGAACGCCGCCGCGGTCAGCGCGAACCCGTCGGGCACCGGCAGGCCGGCGGCCCGCAGCCGGGCCAGCCCCGCCGCCTTGCCTCCGGCGTCGCCGGTGGCCGCCGCCAGCTCGCACACCGGCGGACGCGGCTCCTCGGCGACGGGCGCGGACACGCCGCGGAGTGTACGCTCCCGGGGTGCTCCCTCGCACGCCGGCCTCGCGCGCGATCGCGGCTGCGCTGACGCTGGCGCTGGCCACCGCCGCCGACGCCGCCGCCGACACCAGCAAGCTGGCGCGCGAGGGCCTGAGCGTCCAGCCGCGTGCTCCGGTCCGCGGCAAGAACAAGCTGTGCTGCGGCTACCCGCTGGTCGGCGACCTCGAGTGGGCGCTGCGCTTCTACTGGCTGGCGCGCGAGGAGGACTTCGACGAGCCCGACGAGCTCGACCGCGCCGACCCCGACGCCGTCGACCTCTACACCCGCGAGGGCTTCTTCCTCGGCGCCTTCCCCGAGAAGTACGTCTGGCACCTGCGCATGGAGGGCTCGGGCCTGCTCCTCGACGGCCGCGTCCTCAACTACGCCGGCCGCTGCAACTACGGCACCGGCACCTGCTACGAGCAGCTCGACGTGACCACCCACCCCTTCGGGCGCGGCGCCGGCCGCCGCCCGCTGGTGCCGTTCAAGTCGGTCGCCGTCGATCCGCGGCTGGTGCCCATCGGCGAGCCGCTGTACCTGCCCGAGTTCGACGGCATGCGCCTGCCCGACGGCTCGGTCCACGACGGCTGCGTGCGCGGCGACGACACCGGCGGCGGCATCAAGCTGCGCAAGCTCGACTTCTTCGTCGTCACCTACGGCAACTTCCGGTTCCTCCTGCAGGAGCTGTGGGGCGTCATCTGGGTGACCCCGCACATCCAGGCGCCGCGCTGCGAGTACCTGCGCGACCCGCGCTAGGCGTCGCACGCGCCGCGCCCGGCCCGGCGTCAGACCCGCCGCGTAGGCTCGCGCCAGGCCATGGGGAGAGCCGAGATCCTGTGCCTGGAGACCGGGCTGTGGTGGGGCACGCTCCGCGAGCACAGCTCGGTCGCGCCCTGCCTGCAGATCCTCTCGCAGCCCGGGCTCGAGGAGGTCCCGCACGTCCACCGCACGGCGCTGACCCAGGCCGAGCTGGCGAACTACCTCAAGGAGTGGACGCGGCCGCGCAACGCCCGCCTCAACGTCCTCTACCTCGCCTTCCACGGCCAGCGCGCCGGCCTCGACTTCGTCTGGACCTCGCGCCGCACCCCCGACCTGCCGCTGACCGAGCTCGGCCGGATGCTCGAGCGCAAGTGCGAGGGCAAGGTCGTCCACCTGTCGACCTGCCTCGGCTTCCGCGACCCCGACGAGATCGCGCGCTTCGTGCGCACCACCCGCTGCCTCGCCTTCTCCGGCTACGCCCGCAGCGTCGACTGGACCAAGTCGGTGGCGCTCGATCTGCTCTACCTCTCCGCGCTCGGCTACTTCGGGGTCACGCGCAAGGGCATCGAGAAGGCCCGCGCCGACCTCGTGCGCGACGCCGGAGGCCTGGTGCGCCAGTTCGGCTTCCAGATCCACACCGCGCCACCACCGCCGCCGCGGCGGCGTCGCCTCGCTTCGGCCCGGCCCGGGTCGACACGGGCGCGCTCGCGGCGGTAGGGTCCGCGCGATGTTCGATCGATGGCTCACCAGCGGCGCCGCGCCAGCGATCGAGGCCGCCCTCGCCTCGGTGGTTCCCGCGCGCTCCGGCCCGGTGACGGTGGTGGCCGACGTTCGCCTGGCGCGGGCCCTGGCCCGGCGCGGCCGCGCCGTGACCGTGACCGGCGCCGCGCCCGCCGCCGCGCGCAAGCTCGGCGACGCGGTCCTCCTCGCCGACGCCCTGCCCGACCGCGGGGCCGGCGCGCTCGTCGCCTGCGGCGCCGGGCTCCGCGACGACTGGGCCGAGCTCCTGGCCACCTGGTCGCGGGCGGTGGTCGACGGTGGCGCCCTGGTGCTGGTCGATCGGGCTCCCGCCCTCGAGCTGTCGCGCCGCGCCCTGTGCGCCGGGCTGACCGCGCTCGAGCAGCGCGTGGCCGGCCGCTGGCTCGTCACCAGCGGCCTGGTCAGCGACCTGTAGGCGGGGCCGCGCGCGCGTCAGCGGAAGGCCGCGCGGGCGCCCGGCGCCGCCGGCGCCGGCTCCGTCCGCAGGTGCCACACCAGGCCGCCCAGCACGAAGGCGCCGCCGCCGCGCTCGCCGTCGCCGCCGAAGGTGGTGGCCATGCCGCCCTCGAGGTGGAGATCCCACGCCGTCTTGCCCGCGCCCAGATCGGCGACGAGCAGGCCGCCGACCACGCGGGCGTTGCTGGCGCCGGTCACCAGCGAGGTGCCGACGCCGACGTAGGGCCGGATGCGGCCGGTGAGCACGTAGACGCGCGCGCCCAGGGCGTAGCCGAGGCCGCTGCCGCCGAAGGCCAGGCCGGTGTACCCGTCGGCGCGCCGCCCGGCCGAGCGCCAGCCGAACGTGAGGTCGTAGGACAGCGTCGGACCGTCGACGAGGGCGGCGCCCAGGCCGAAGCCGAGCAGGATGCCGAGGTTGCGCGCCGGCGGCGTCGGGTCGACGTAGCCGAGCGGGCGCACCATGCCGGCGGTGATCTGGGTCGTGCCGTCCGGCGGCACGTCGACCACGCGCTCGACCGTGGTGAAGCCCGGCTTCTCGACGATCACGACGTGGCGACCGGGCGGCAGCGGGCCGCGCCACGGCGTCACGCCGACCGGCGCGCCGTCGATGCGCACCGTGGCCCCGGCCTCGTTCGAGCTCACCACCAGCGTGCCGTCGCCGCCCACCGCGAGCACCACCCGCGCCGGCTCGGCGTACTCCACCGTCAGCATGCGGGTGGTCGTGGCGCCGCCGTGCTCGGCGACGATCTGGTGCGGCCCGCCCGGCAGCTTGAGCTCGAGCGGCGCCCGCCCCTGGCGCTCGCCATCGACGATGATGAGGGCGCCCGCCGGCGCGCTCTCGATCGTGACCACCGACGGCCGGCGGCGCAGGGTGTCGATCGTGCGCTCGACCCGCGCCCGATCGGGCGGGTCACCGGCCTCCTGCAGGTAGCGGCCGTAGAAGGTGGCGGCCTGGCGCAGGTCGCCCAGGCGCTCGTGGATCTTGGCGACGTTGAACAGGACGTCGTGGTGCGGCGCCAGGTCGTAGGCGGTCAGGTACTCGTCGATGGCGGTGCGCCAGTCCTCGCGCTCCTCGGCCGCGGTGGCGCGGGCGAACGCGGCCTTGGCCTGCGCGCGCTTGTCGGCGGGCTGGGCGGCGACCGGCGCGGCGCTCGCCGCGGCGGCGAGGACGACGACCGCGGCGACGACCGCGGCGAGCAGGAAGCGGAGGACGGTGGAGGAGGACACGCGCCGCGCCATCGTAACAGCCCGAGATGCCATCGCCGTCAGTCGCCGTAGGGGTTCTGCTTCTTGTCGCGGTCCCGGTCGCGATCGCGTCCACGCCCACGGCCGCGGTCGCGCGGGGCGTCGTCGTCGTACGGGTTGCGCGGACCGTCGACGCCGTCGCCCGGCCTCGCGCTGCCCCCGCCGTCGCCCGGCCTCGCGCTGCCCCCGCCGTCGCCCGGCCTCGCGCTGCCCCCGCCGTCGCCCGGCCTCGCGCTGCCCCCGCCGTCGCCCG
>CAADGB010000188.1 GCA_900696455.1 uncultured delta proteobacterium | reverse complement strand
GGTCTTGCCGAGGCCAGAGCCGCCCTTGAGCAGCACGTTCTCGCCGCGGTCGACGAAGTCGAGTTCGCCGAGGCGGTCGACGAGGGCGCGATCGATCTTCTCGGGGTGGTTCCAGTCGAAGCGGTCCATCGGCTTGAAGGCGCCGATGCAGGCGAACCGGGTGCGGCGTGCGAGATTGACGGCGGCGCGGGCGCGCTCCTCGAGATCGGCAAGCTGCTCGAGCACCTCGGTCGGGCCGAGCCGGCTCTTGTGCATGTGGGCGAGGAACGCGGCGAGGGCATCGCGTCCGACGCGGAGGCCGAGGCGGCGGAGCCGCTCGGCGAGGTCGTCGTCGTGGTCACTCATCGTAGTTCTCCAGGGGGTGCGGGATCACGTCGGCGTCGTCGAGGTGGTCGGGCAGGACGAGGGCGACGGGGACCGGCCGGCGGCGGTCCTTGCGGTGCTTCTCGCAGGCCATCGCGACGGCACCGACGTCGTCGAGGCCGCGCGCCACCACGTCGGCGACGGCGGCGGCGAACACGTCGTCGCCGTAGAGGTCGAGGAGCTGGATGGTGCGGGTGACGCGGATCGCGAGGCTGCGCCCGGCGAGCGCCCAGCGCGCCAGCAAGCGGTCGATGTCGGGTGCGACGGCGCGGAGCTGGTCGCGGCCCTTGAGGTCGCGCGCCGCCTTGCGCTCGGCGACGAGCGGGGCGCGGTGCTCGGGTCGCTCGACGAGCTGGCGCTTGCCCCACGAGCGCGGGGGTCAGGTATGTCTCGTTGCCGATCCTCGACGCTGGAGTCCCCGCCTACGATGAGTTGATGCAAGCGATCGTCGCGCTCGCAACATCATCGCAGGCGTACGTCCACTGCGCACAAGGCCATGGGCGCACTGCACTCGTGGCCGCGTGTGTACTCGTCGTTCGAGGGTACTCGGCTCCTGCCGCGATCGACGCCGTGCGCGCTGCTCGCCCGAGGGCGAGGATGAACGGTGTGCAGCGGCGCTTCGTGACGTGGTTCGCACAGGAGCATGCGCGCGGGTCGAGCCCCCGCGCCGCCTGAGGGCAAGTCGCATCGCGCGGCCACCGACGCCAGGTCGGGCGGCGCTACCACGCCGTGGCGCGGAGGAGGCGGACCGGCGCGGTGCCGACGCGGACGTCGAGGGTGCCGTAGGGCCAGCCCATGGTGAGGACGTCGCCGGTGGAGAGCGTGAAGGTCAGCCACGGCGGGTTGAACGTGGTGCTGGTGATCGTGCCCGACGGCTGGCGGACGTTGTCGTGCCAGTAGTCGAAGGCGCCGCTGGCGTGGAAGCGCAGCGCGACCGTGTGGTAGCCGGTCAGGTCGGTGTAGCCGCCCTGGGCGTAGTCGGCCGCCGGGCCGCAGTGGGTGAGCACCTGGCCGGCGGTGAGTGGCGCCACGCTCCGGGTCACCGTCTGGCCCGACGTCACGGTGACGGTCCAGCTCGCGTCGCATACCTCGGCGCCGGCGGCGATGCCGGCGCCAGGGCCGAAGCCGAGCGCCGCGACCACGCGGTAGGTGCCGGCCGGGAGGTCGAACAGGCCCTGGTTGCCGACGACCTGGCCGGGCGCGCGGGCGACGCCGTCGATCCAGACCTGGAGGATGTCGACCTGCGAGTTGTTGACGAGGGCGAGCCGACCGGGCGGCCCGGCCAGCGTGGTCGCCGACGCCGTGTTGCTGGGGCGCGAGGAGACCGTGCCGCTGCGGGCGCGGAGCTGGAAGGCGTAGGTCGTGCTGGGGGCGAGGCCGGTGATGCGCTCGGAGGTCTGGTTGGCGCCGCCCGGATCCAGGCCGAGGCTGCGCCAGGCGCCGCCCGCCGGCTGCATGAAGACCTCGAAGCCGGTCTCGGCGGTCGAGGTGTCGGCCCAGCTCAGGTCGATCGCGGTCGCCGACACCGCGCGCGCGGTCAGGCCGGCGGGCGGCGCGAGGTGGGTGGCCGCCAGCTCGAACCAGCGCAGGGTCGGCCCGGCCGGCGCCGCCGCCGACACCGTCGACTTGCCGAGGACGACCCAGACGTAGGGCGCGGGCCGGGTCGGCGGCACGAGGCGGATCGTCGAGGTCGTCCGCGTGGTCGACGCGGTGAAGGCGCCCTGCGCGCTGAAGGCCTTGCCGTCCCACGAGGTGTAGACCAGCGTCTGGGGCGCCGGGCTCGCGGTCGAGCCGGTGCGATCGTGGGTCAGCCTCAGCTCGACGAGATCGACGTCGCCGCCGTTGCCGACCCGCAGCTTGACCATCGCCCAGCCGAAGAAGGTCGTGCCGGTCGGGGTGAACAGGCAGTGCCCGGCGTTCAGCTTGATGAACGGGCCGCCGTTGTAGAGCGGGCAGTTGCCGACCGCGCTGTCGACCGTGGTCCCGGTGGCGAGATCGCCGTCGACCGCGGCCATGGGATCGGGGACGCCGCTCGACGACAGGCCGGCGACCTGGGGCGAGACCAGGGCCGCGGCCTCGGTGCCGAGGTCGTCCTCGGCGAGGAGCTCGTCCTCGGCGCCGAGACATCCGGCGGCCAGGCCGAGCAAGGGGAGGGCGATCGCGAGGAGACGGTGGGGGCGAGAGGTGGAGGACGGCATGCGCCCGGTCAGAGCAAGCCCGGGACCACGTCGGCCCCGGCCCCGCCCCGCGGCAACCTCGCGGAGCGCCTGGCGCGGCGGCCGCCGCCGGCCGCGGACCCGGCGCGGGTCCCATGGGACGCGTCCCCGCGGCGCCCCGCCCCGCGCCGCCGCTACCAGCCGACGAAGCCGAGTAGCTCGAACAGCACGAGGTCGGTCAGGCTGGCGTCGCCGGTCTTGACCAGGCGCACGCTGGCGGTGACCTTGGCCTGGTGGCCGTGGCCGTGGTACGTGCCGCCGAGCGCGAGCTCGTGCTGGTCGGCGGCGGTGCCGCCGGCGGCCGCGCGGGCGTCGATCAGCGCGTAGCGGGCCGCGAGGTGGAGCCGGGGCGCGACCAGGTAGCTGGCCTGGAGGTGGAAGCCGACCGCGGCCAGCTCCTGGGTCGAGAACGGCTGGGCGCCGGTCTGGCGCGTCATGCCGTAGAAGCCGCCGGTGGAGGCGAAGCCGGCGACCTTGACGTGGTAGTCGAGCTGGACCCGCTGGCTCGAGGCGTCGTCGCGATCGAGGTCGCCCTCGAGCCAGGCGCTGGCCGCCACGCCCCAGCGCAGGGGCCCGCCCTCGAGATCGGCCTCGCTGTAGCCGTCGCCGCCGCCCTCGGCGAGGCCGACGCGCGCGACCACCGCCGGCGCCAGCTCGCGCGGGACGTTGGTGAGACCGCCGTCGGTGATCGTCCCGGCCCCGGTCGCCGGATCGGTCGCGACCGTGCCGCCGAGCCACGGCGCCGCGCCGGTGCCGTTGAACACGCCCACCGCCCACTCCAGGCCGGACGCGCGCCCGGGGTCGTTGTGCACGGCGACGCCGAGGTCGCGGCCGGCGCCGAACACGGCGTCGGTGAGCGCGCGCTCGCCGAGCTCGAGCCGGTGGTAGGGCGTGAGCTGCTGGCGCGAGAACGGCCGCTTCCACTGGCCGGCGCGCAGCCACAGCCGCCGGCCGAGGGCGACGTCGAGGTAGAGATCCTGGGCCGAGACCACGCCGCCGCCGGCGTCGAGCTGGAGGCCGTAGCGCAGGGCCTTGCCGTGGAGGTTGCCGTCGAGGGCGAGGCGGGCGCGCCGGACCGAGAACGCGCCGGTCCAGTCCCTGGGGCCGGTGGTCCGGGTCAGGGTGGCGGCCGGCTGCACGCCGCCGCTCACGCGCAGCGTGTACTTGCCGCCGGCGGCCTTGATGAAGAAGCCGTCGGCGAAGCCGACCTCGGTCACGCCCTCGCCGCGATCGATCTCGGGGCCGCCGATCTCCTCGGCCTCGACCTCCTCGTCCTCGGCCCCGGCGGCCGCCTCGTCGCCGCCGGGCTCGGCGTCGGGCTCGCCGAGATCGGCGGGCGAGGCCTCGTCCTCGTCGGCGGGCTGGGCCCGGGCGAGGCCGGCGTCGGCGAGGAGCATCAGCCCGAGGGCGACGGCGAGCGCGGCGGTGACGGCGGGCGGGCGTGGCGACAGATGGGGCCCCATCCCGGCATCATAGACAGATACGGTCGGGTCGGGGGCCGGCGGGCCACCGGGCGCCCGGCCCCGGCTACCAGCCGACGTTGCTCGACACCTCGAGCAGGATCGCGTCGCCGAAGCCGGCGTCGCCGTTCTTGAACAGGCGCAGCGCCGCCGCCAGCTTGGCGTCGTGCTTGTGGCCGTAGAAGCTGCCGCCGAGCGCCAGCTCCTGCTGGTCCTTGCTGTCGTCGAGCCGGGCGTCGACCAGCGCGTAGCGGGCGGCGAGCTGGACGCGGGGCGTGACCATGTAGCCGGCCTGCAGGTGGAAGCCGACGAAGGCCAGCTCCTGGCTGGAGAAGGTCTGGGCCGCGGTCTGCGCGGTCATGCCGTAGAAGCCGCCGGTGGTGGTGAAGCCGGAGTGCTTGACCACGTAGTCGAGCTCGACCTTCTGGTTGGACGCGTCGTTCTCGTCGAGGTCGCCCTCGAGCCACACGCTGGCCGCCGCGCCCCAGCGCAGGCCGCCGCCCTCGAGGTCGGCCTCGCTGTAGCCCTTGATCTTGCCGCCGTTGAGGCCGACGCGGCCGATGACGGCCGGCCGGAAGGTCGTCGGCACGTTGGACAGCCCGCCGCCGGTGATCGTGCCCTCGCCGGTGACCGGGTCGACCTCGACCGTGCCGGTCAGGCGGGCGGCGTCGCCGGTGCCGTTGAACACGCCCACCGTCCACTCGAGGCCGGGCGACTTCTCGTAGTCGTTGCGCAGCGCGAGGCCGATGTCGCGGCCGGCGCCGAAGGCCTTGTCGGTGATCGCGCGGTCGGTCAGCTCCTGGCGGCCGCTCGAGGTGATGTGCTGGCGCGAGAACGGCCGCTTCCACTGGCCGACGCGCAGCCAGACCTGGTCGGCCAGCGCCAGGTCGAAGTGGAAGTCCTTGAGCGTCACCACGCCGCGCCCGAAGTCGATCTGCAGCTTGTAGCCGAGGTGATCGCCGTGGACGTCGCCGTCGAAGACCAGGCGGGCGCGCCGCACCTCGAAGGCCTGACGGTAGTCGACGGGCCCGCTGCGGCGGTCGAGGCTGTAGTAGGGGTGGACGCGCCCGGTCACGGTCATGCTGTACCTGCCGTCGGCGCTCTTGATGAAGAAGCCCTTGTCGAAGCCGACCTCGGCCCGGGGCTCGCCGCGATCGATGATCGGCTCGCCCACCTCCTCGGCCTCGACCTCCTCGCCGTCGGCGGGCGGGTCGCCCTCGGGGGTGGCGGGGGCGCCGGCGGCGAGGTCGGCGGGGCTGGCCTCGTCGGGATCGGCGGGGCCCGCGGGCTGGGCGGCGGCGAGGCCGCCGGCGGCGACGACGTGTGTCAGGAGGGCTGCGAACGCGACGCGCTTCGGGGTCGGCACGGTGGCAGCATCGTCTCACCAGATGACGGCCCGGTGACGGGACCGCAACGTCTCCGGCGCGTGCGCGCGGGTCGGACCGGGATCAGCCGAACTTGCCGGTGATGTAGTCCTCGGTCCGGCGGTCCTGGGGCGAGGTGAAGATCTTGTCGGTGAGATCGAACTCGACCAGCTCACCCTGCAGGAAGAAGCCGGTGCGGTTGGAGACCCGGGTCGCCTGCTGCAGGTTGTGGGTGACGATGATGATCGTGTAGTCGCGGCGCAGGTCGTGGAGCAGGTCCTCGATGCGGGCGGTGGCGATGGGGTCGAGCGCCGAGCACGGCTCGTCCATCAGCACCACCTCGGGGTCGACCGCCAGGGTGCGGGCGATGCACAGGCGCTGCTGCTGGCCCCCCGACAGGCTGGTGCCGGGCTTGTCGAGCTTGTCCTTGACCTCGTCCCACAGCGCCGCCTGGCGCAGCGCCTTCTCGCACACCTCGGCCGGCTTGCGCCCGCCCATGCGCTTGGTCAGGCGCAGCCCGGCCAGCACGTTCTCGCGGATCGACATCGACGGGAACGGGTTGGGCTTCTGGAAGACCATGCCGACGCGGCGGCGCAGGAGCACCGGATCGACCTCGGGCGCGTAGACGTCGGTGTCGTCGAGCAGGACCTGACCCTCGCTGCGGGCGCCCGTGACCAGCTCGTGCATGCGGTTGAGGCAGCGGATGAACGTCGACTTGCCGCAGCCCGACGGCCCGATGATCGCGGTCACCTCGCGCGCCGGGATGGGCAGATCGATCCCCTTCAGCACCTCGTGGGTGCCGAACCACGCCTTCAGGCCTGAGACCCGGATCTTCATGGCCGGCTCGGTCGTGGGGGGCGGGGACGGGAGGGTCACGAGGACCCTAGTACATGCGTTTCTGGAAGCGGTTGCGCAACAGGATGGCGATCGAATTGAGCAGGAACAGCGTGAACATCAGGACCACGATGCCGGCCGCGGCGTTGGTCAGGAACTCGCGCCGGGGGTTGGAGGTCCACTGGAAGATCTGCATGGGCAGGGCCGTGTACTCGGCGTCGAGCCCGTCGGGGGCGTAGAGGATGAAGGCGACCGCGCCCACCACCACCAGCGGCGCGGTCTCGCCGATGGCCCGGGAGATCGCGAGGATGGCGCCGGTCAGGATGCCAGGGATGGCCATGGGCAGGACGACGTGGCGGGTGGTCTGCCAGCGGGTGGCGCCCAGCCCGAGCGCGGCCTCGCGCAGCGAGTCCTTGACCGTGCGCAGGGCCTCCCGCGACGACATGATCACCACCGGCAGCACCAGCAGGGCCAGGGTCAGGGCGCCGGCGATGACGGTCTCGCCCAGCGCCATCCAGCGCACGAACAGGCCCAGGCCCAGCATACCGTAGATGATCGACGGCACGCCGGCGAGGTTGGCGATCGCGATCTCGACCACCGTGCCCAGCCGGGTCCGCTTGCCGTACTCCTCGAGGTAGAGCGCGGCCCCGACCCCGACCGGCAGCGACACCGCGGCGGTGATGACGATGAGCCACAGGCTCCCCATCAGCGCCGGCCAGATGCCGCCGGTGGTGGCGTCGAGCTGGGACGGGGCGTCGAGCAGGAAGCCGAGGTCGATGCGGCCGAGGCCGCGGGCGATCACGCCGCCCAGGAGCCAGACCAGGGTGACCAGCGGCAGGACGATGGCGACCCGGCACACCCAGACGAAGCCGCGCTCGAACCACACGCCCTCGCGGCGACCGCTGATGTCGATGGGGGGGGGACCCGGCTTCATGGCGCGCGCCTCACGCCCGGCTCTGCGCGCGCAGCCTGCGCGACAGGCGGTAGGTGATGAGGTTCATGGTGAGCGTCATCGCGAACAGCACCAGGCCGACCGCGAAGATCGTGCGGTACTCGAGCGTGCCGTTGGGGATGTCGCCCTTGGAGATGTTGACGATGTAGGCGGTCATGGTCTCCGCCGGCTCGCGCGGGTCGGTCGTGAACTTGGCCTGGTTGCCGGCGGCGATCGCGACGATCATCGTCTCGCCGATCGCGCGCGACACCGCGAGGGTCATGGCGGCGGCGATGCCCGACCACGCCGACGGCACCACCACCCGCAGGATCGTCGGCAGCTTGCCGGCGCCGAGGCCGAGCGCGCCCTCGCGCAGGCTGTCGGGCACGGCGTAGATGGCGTCCTCGGCCAGCGACGACACCATCGGGATGATCAGGATGCCCATGACGATGCCGGGGGACAGCATGTTGCCGCCGGCCAGGCCGGGGATGAACTGCTGCAGGAACGGCGTCAGCACCGTCAGCGCGAAGTAGCCGTAGACGATCGTGGGCACGCCGGCCAGCAGCTCGAGCGCCGGCTTGAGCATGCGCCGGGTGCGCGGCGCCGCGTACTCGGACAGGTAGATCGCGGCCAGCAGGCCGAAGGGCAGGGCCACCGCCATGGCGATGGCCGAGGTCACGAGCGTGCCCATCACCAGCGGCCAGATGCCGAAGTGCTGGTTGTCCTTGAACAGCGGCGTCCACTCGGTGTCGCCGAAGAACTTCGTCAGCGGGACCGCGCGGAAGAACTCGGCGGCCTCGAACACCAGCACCAGCACGATGCCGACCGTGACCACGATCGACACCGCGCTGCAGGCGGCCAGGCCGAGCTCGATGACGCGCTCGCCCGGGCCACTCGCACGCTGGGCACGGGTCCGGGCGGCCACCGCCGGCAAGGCTACCTCAGGTGCGGGCGCGGACATCAGCCACCGCCACCCTCGGCGGCCAGGAGCTTCTCCAGGGTCACGCCCACCATCGAGCCGCCGCTGAAGATCGACCCGGTCGTGCGGGCCTGGAACCGGCCCGTGGCCAGCTCGACCACCTTGGCCGGCAGGCCGACGTAGCCGACCTTGGCCGCGAGCGCGGTCGACTGCGCGAGGTAGAAGCCGATGAACTTGTCGACCTCGGGCTTCCTGGCGGCGTTGACCGAGACGTAGATGAAGATCGGCCGCGACAGCGGCTGGTAGGTGCCGTCGACCACGGTCTGGGGGCTGGGCGCGATCGGGCCGGCGCCGTTGTCGGGGTTGCCGTCCTCGATGGGGACGACCTTCAGCTTGTCCTTGTTCTCGGCGTAGTAGGCGTAGCCGAAGAACGCCATCGTGTTCTCGTCGCCGGAGACCGCCTGGACCAGGGTGTTGTCGTCCTCGCTCTGGGCGAAGTCACCGCGGCTGGAGTGCTCCTTGCCGACGATGGCCTGGGTGAAGTAGTCGTAGGTGCCGGAGTCGACGCCGGCGCCGGCCAGGCGCAGCGGGCGGTCGGGCCAGCCGTCGCGGACCTGCGACCAGCTCGTGATCTTGCCCTGGGCCTCGGGCTGCCAGATCTTCTTGAGCTCGTCGACGGTGAAGTGGTCGACCCAGTCGTTCTTGGGGTGGACGACCACCGCCAGGCCGTCGTAGGCGACCGGCAGCTCGATCCACTCGATCCCGGCCTTCTTGCACTCCTCGACCTCGGTCGCCTTGATGGGGCGCGAGGCGCCGGCGATGTCGATCTCGCCGCGGCAGAACTTCTTGAAGCCGCCGCCGGTGCCCGACGCGCCGACCGAGGCGTCGCCGCCGTGCTGCTTGGCGAAGGTCTCGGCCACCGCCGCCGACAGCGGGAAGACCGTGCTCGAGCCGTCGATCTTGATCGTGCCGCCCTTGGCCTTGCGCTTGGAGCAGCCGGAGGCGGCGACGGCCAGGGCCGACACCAGGAGGGTGAGCGTGACAGCGGTGCGACGCATCGACAGGCACCCTAGGGAGCCTGTGTGACAGCCAGGTCACGGCGATGCGACACATCGCTGCGCGCCCGGAGTGCCTGGAATGCTTGCGGTTTCCGGGCGCGATCGGCGGGATCCGGGGCGCCTCAGTACTCGATCACGGTGCGGATCGAGGCCCCGGCGTGCATGAGATCGAAGGCCTCGTTGATCCGCTCGAGCGGCAGCTTGTGCGTGATCATGCGGTCGATCTCGATCTTGCCGTCCATGTACCAGTCGACCAGGCGCGGCACGTCGGTCCGGCCGCGGGCGCCGCCGAACGCGGTCCCCTTCCACACCCGGCCGGTGACGAGCTGGAACGGTCGGGTCGCGATCTCCTGGCCGGCGCCGGCGACGCCGATGATGACGCTCACCCCCCAGCCGCGGTGGCAGCACTCCAGCGCCTGGCGCATGAGCGTGACGTCGCCGACGCACTCGAAGCTGTAGTCGGCGCCGCCGCCGGTCAGCTCGACCAGGTGGCCGACCAGGTCGCCGGGGACGGCGCGCGGGTCGACGAAGTGGGTCATGCCGAAGCTCCGGCCCAGCGCCTCGCGCGCCGGGTTGAGATCGACGCCCACGATCATCCCGGCGCCGGCCAGGCGCGCGCCCTGGACCACGTTGAGGCCGATGCCGCCGAGGCCGAAGACGACGACGGTGGCCCCGGGCTCGACCTTGGCGGTCCAGATCACCGCGCCGAGGCCGGTGGTGACGCCGCAGCCGAGGTAGCAGATCGACGTGAACGGGGCGTCCTTGCGGACCTTGGCCAGGGCGATCTCGGGCAGCACCGTGTGGTTGGCGAAGGTCGAGCAGCCCATGTAGTGGTGGACCGGCTGGCCGCGGTACGAGAAGCGGCTGGTGCCGTCGGGCATCAGGCCCTTGCCCTGGGTGGCGCGGATCGCCGTGCACAGGTTGGTCTTGCGCGACAGGAATGACGTGCAGCCGCGGCACTCCGGCGTGTAGAGCGGGATGACGTGGTCGCCGGGGGCGACGCTGGTGACGCCGGCGCCGACCTCGCGCACGATGCCGGCGCCCTCGTGGCCGAAGATCACCGGGAACAGGCCCTCGGGGTCGGCGCCGGAGCGGGTGAACTCGTCGGTGTGGCAGACCCCGGTGGCCTTGAGCTCGACCAGGACCTCGCCGGCCCGCGGCCCCTCGAGGTCGACCTCGTCGACGACCAGCGGCTTGCCGACCTCCAGGGCGATCGCGGCGCGCGTCTTCACGATCGTTCCGTTGTCGCACGCCGGCTTCGCCGGCGTCCACCCGCTTCGCGGCTGGGGCCACGTCGTGGCCTGCTCGAAGTCTTCACGGTGTCCTCCGGTCCTCGTCGGGGGTGAAGCTCCAGTGGTTGACCCGCCAGCGGCCGAGCGGGGCCGAGACCCAGATCGTGAGGGCGGCGCCGCCCTTGCCGCCGACGGCGCGGTAGTCCATGCAGTGCTGGAGCTCGCCGCACTCCTTGTCGGCGACCAGCTCGAGGCGGGCGCGGCCGCCGAGCTCGGCCAGGCGCTGCGTCAGCACCGCGGTGTCGTCGGGCGTGCGGCCGGCGCGGATGCGCGGCAGGCTGAGGGCGTCGAGGGCCGGGTAGTCGGCGGCGAGGACGGCGTCGGCGGCGGCGCGGGCGACGGCGCGGCCGGCGGCGCGATCGACCGGCGGCCGGGACGCGCGCGGCACGTCGAGCTTGAAGTTGTGGAGGCGGAGCGCGCCGCCGTCCTCGACCAGCACCAGCTCGTACGCCGCCGGCCCGCGCTCGAAGCGGGCCTCGCCGAAGACCATGTCCTCGATCGTGCCGTCGGGCGCCTGCCGCCGCAGGTTGGTGGTGGTCGTCACCTCGACGAAGCGGCCGAGCAGCGCGGTGAAGTCGCCGTGGAAGATCTCGAGCTCGTCGAGCTTCACGCTCTGGCGGAAGCGAGGGTGGGCCTCGGCGTGGAGCCGGGTCACGGCGTCGGCCGCGTTCCAGGTGGCGAACACGGCGCGGGCCTCGGCGCTGCGGTCGACCGCGGTCAGCGCGGGCGCGGCGGCGTCGCCGTCCCCGCCCGGCGGCGGCGCGGGGGTGGCGTCGGACGACCGGGCGGCGGGCGCCGCCTGCTTGCCGCCGCCCTGGCAGGCGACGAGCGCGGCCAGGGCCAGGGCCGCGGCGACCGCGGGCGTGGACGGGCGGGTGCGCATGGGCCGACGTTACTCCGTTTGACCGGCGGCCGGGTCGGCCGGGTCGGCGGCCGGGTCGGCCGGCTCGGT
>CAADGB010000187.1 GCA_900696455.1 uncultured delta proteobacterium | reverse complement strand
TGCTTCCACAGCCGCGGCCGCAGGGTCGGCACCGGCGCGCCCAGGGCCAGGGCCAGGGCCAGCGCGCCCCACAGCACCAGCGCCAGGCCGGCGACGATCATCGCCGCCCGCTGCACGCGCGCCAGGTCGCCGGCGAGATCGATCGCGACGCCGAGGGCACCGGCGGCCACGCCGAGCGCCGCGTAGGCGGCGAGCCGGCCCAGGGCGTGGGCCAGCGGCGCCTGCCAGCGCAGGCGGCGGCTCGCCGGCCCGGCGTCGCCGAGCGCGGCCGTCGGCGAGCCGGGCGCGGCCGGGCTCCGGCCCGGCGCTGGCGGCGTGGCCGCCGACCACGACGGATCGAGGTACAGGCCCTGCAGCGGCCCGCACATCGCGGCGCAGTGCAGGCTGCCGATCAGGCTCGAGCCGACGACGCTGACGAGGAGCGCGCTCATGGTCGGCTCACGTCCCGGCCCGCGGCGCGGCGGCGGTGAGCTCCACCGTGCGCGTCGCCGTCCAGCGCTCGGCGCCGCGGGCCACGGTGAGGTCGAGCTGGTGCAGGCCGCCGCGGACGCCGGGCAGCGGCGCGCGGTGGACGCCGGCGCCGGCCTCGACCAGCCGCACCTCGACCGGCTCGTCGGCGCGGCCCCGCGGCAGCGCGCGCACGGTGACGTCGACGCCGGCCAGGGGCAGCCCGGCGGCGTCGTGGCAGGCGACCTCGAGCAGGCGGCCGTCGACGCGGGTGGCGCAGCGCCAGCCCAGGCGCGCGCTGGCGGCCTGCTGGGCCATGACGTCGTCCCACGCCGCCGCCTGCCCGTAGTAGTCGGGCAGCACCCGGCGCGAGGTGTCGCCGCCGGCGACCGCCAGCAGCACCGCGACCGCGACCGCGTTGCCGACCAGCAGGCCGACGACGATGGCGATCCAGCGCCGGCCGCCGCGGGCCGGGCCGGGCGTCGGGCCAGGCGTCGGACCGGCCGTCGGGCTCATGGCGTCCCCTCCGGGCCGAGGACCGTGACCGCCAGGGTCGTGCTCCAGCCAGCGTCGTCGGACACCACCGCCTGGGCGGCGCGCTCGCCGCGGGTGAAGCCGTCGCGGGGCGAGATGACGAACAGCGGCGCCACCACCCGGCCGCCGGGCTCGAGGCGGTACTCGGCGCGCGGGCTGATGATCCGGGTCGCGCCCGGATCGCGGAGCTCGATCCGGTACGTGCGCGGCTCCCTGGCGCGGTTCTCGATCTTGAGCCGGACCGGGGTCGAGACCGAGCCGTCGTCGAGCAGCGTGAACGGCGCGCCCTCCTGGCGGAGCACCCAGACGTCGGCCTGGGTGCGGGCGCCGACCTGGACCAGGAACAGCGCGCCGACCACGGCCAGGGCCAGCGGGTAGACGACGACGCGCGGCCGCAGGACGCGGCGCGGCTTGCCGGCGAGCTCGGCCTTGGAGGTGTAGCGGATGAGCCCGCGCGGCCGCTCGAGCTTGTCCATGATCGCGTCGCAGGCGTCGATGCACTGGGCGCAGCCCACGCACTCCATCTGCAGGCCCTTGCGGATGTCGATGCCGGTCGGGCACGTCGTGACGCAGGCCCGGCAGTCGACGCAGTCGCCGACCGCGCGCTCGCCGGGGGCCTCGCGCACCACCGGCAGCGGCTTGCGCTTGCCGGCCTTGCCGCGGGGCTCGCCCCGCCGCTCGTCGTAGCCGATGATCAGCGAGTGCGGGTCGAGGAGCACGCTCTGCAGCCGGCCGTAGGGGCAGGCGATGATGCAGGTCTGCTCGCGGAAGTACGCGAAGTCGAAGAACATGAGGCCGGTCACGCCCACCACCACGCCGAAGCCGACCGGGTGGTCGGCGGGCGAGCCGCGCACCCAGGAGGCGACGGTGTCGGCGCTGACGAAGTAGGCGAGGAAGACGTTGGCCAGCGCGAAGGCCAGCACCAGGTAGACCCCCCACTTGGCGAGCCGGCGCCAGGAGACGCCGGACCGGGCGTCGAGCTTGCGCGACTCGCCGGGCGGGCCCTCGAACAGGCGCTCGATGGGCCGGAACACCCACTCCAGGTAGACGGTCTGCGGACAGCCCCAGCCGCACCACACCCGGCCGGCGAGCGCGGTGACCAGGAACACGGTCAAGACGATGGTCAGCCCGAACAGCATCAGGATGAAGCCGTCGGCGGGGCGGAAGGTGGCGCCGAAGAACGTGAACTCGCGGTGGAGGAGGTCGAGCAGGATCGCCGGCTTGCCGCCGACGTCGAGGTACGGCAAGAGCACGAACAGGGCGATCAGCCCGTAGCCGACGACGCCGCGCCAGCGGTGGAACCGCCCCGCCGACACCCGCGGGTAGATCTTGAAGCGCGACCCGTCGGGGTTGAGGGTCGACAGGACGCGCTCGGGGGCGGGGGCGACGGACATCGGGGGGACTACCTCGCGGGGAACGGCTCGACGCCGCGGCCCTCGGCGGCCTTGCCGCCGGGGACGTCGGTGTGGCGCAGCGTGATCACGAACGCGGTGACGGCGGCGAGCTCGGCCGGCGGCAGCACCGGCCCCCACGCGATCATCCCCTTCTCGGGCACGCCGTTGTAGATGACGCCGTGGAGGTCGACGCGGGTCGCGCCGTGGATCTGGAAGCCGTCGGTCAGGTTGGGGCCGACCAGGCCGCGGCCGTCCTCGGTGTGGCAGCTCGCGCAGTTCTTCACGAAGACGGCGCGGCCGCGCTCGACCGCGGCGCCGTCGCGGGCCAGGGCCGCCAGCGCCGGCTCGTCGACCGCGGTCTCCTGGGGGGCCGCCGCCCGCCGCGCCTCCAGCTCCTCGACCTCGGCGGCGTAGCGCGCCTCCTCGGTCAGGCCGGGGCCGCCGAGGTGGTACCAGTAGAAGTAGGCCGCCGAGTGGACCACGGTGAGGACGAAGATCCCCGACCACCAGAACGGCAGCGGGTTGTCGTACTCGCGGATGCCGTCGTACTCGTGGTGCATGAGGCGCTGGGCCTCGGCGGCCGGCAGGGCCTCGCGCCCGGCGGGCTCGGCCCCGGCGTCGGCGGCGGCGTCGCTCACGACGCACCTCCCTGGCGCTCGCCGTCGTCGAGAGGCATACGCGCCGCCCGCTCGTGCTCGCTGGCCGCGGTTCGCCACGCCCGGATCCCGACGGCGACGAAGACCGCGAGGAAGATCACGAGCGCGATCTCGGTGAGCTGGGTCGGGCTCATCGCCGACATGAGCTCGGACAGACGCATGTCACTTACCTCCCGGCGCGGCGACCTCGGCCGCGCCTGCTTGCCTGATGTCGATGCCCAGGCGCTGCATGTAGGCGATGAGGGCGATGACCTCGCGGTCGGCGACCCCGGCGGGGCCGCCCTGGGCGGCGAGCTCGGCCGCGATCTGCTCGGCCTGGGCCCGGGCCAGGCCGGGCGCGTCGGCGAGCGCCTGCTTGCCGTAGGGGGTGCCGAGCATGGCCAGGGCGTCGATGCGACCCTGGATCACGCCCCAGTCGATCCGATCCGAGTACAGGTGGGGATAGGCCGGCATGACCGAGCCCTTCGAGGTCGCCCGCGGATCGCGGAAGTGGTGCCAGTGCCAGACGTGGTTGCGCTTGCCGCCCTCGCGGTGGAGGTCGGGGCCGATGCGCCGGCTGCCCCACTGGAAGGGCCGGTCGTAGACGAACTCGCCGGGCTTGGAGTACTCGCCGTAGCGGACGGTCTCGTCCACGAACGGCCGCACCATCTGCGAGTGGCAGTTGTAGCAGCCCTCGCGGACGTAGATGTCACGGCCGTACTGCTCGAGCGGGGTGTAGGGCTGGACCGAGGCGATGCGCGGGACGTTGTCGCCGATGAGGAAGGTGGGCAGGATCTCGAACAGCGAGGCCACGATCACCGCCAGGGTGACGAGCACGGTGAAGACCAGGGGCAGGCCCTCCCAGCGGCGGTGCCAGTGCGCGCCGTCGGCCGCCTCGGGGCGCAGGGCGCGGGTGTCGGGCGCGGCCGGCCGCTTCCACGTCGGCACCGGCACCTCGACCTCGGGCTCGCTGTAGATCGAGGGCCGGGTCGCCCAGGTCTTGTAGACGTTGTAGACGCCGATCAGCGTGCCGGCGATGTAGAGCGAGCCGCCGAGCATGCGCACCCAGTACATGGGGAGGATGCGGGCGCTGGTCTCGACGAAGTCCGGGAACTGCAGGCGCCCGGTGTCGTCGAAGGCGCGCCACATCAGGCCCTCGGTGATGCCGGCGGCCCACATCGACACCACGTAGAGCACGATGCCGATCGTCGACACCCAGAAGTGGGTGCCGGCCAGCTTCAGCGAGTACAGCTTGGTCTGGTACAGGCGCGGCACCAGCCAGTACACCATGCCGAAGACCATGAAGCCGACCCAGCCCAGGGCGCCGCCGTGGACGTGGGCGATGTTCCAGTTGGTGTAGTGGGAGAGCGCGTTGACGCTCTTCACCGACAGCATCGGTCCCTCGAAGGTCGACATGCCGTAGAAGGTGATGGCGACGACGAAGAACTTGAGGACCGGATCCTCGGCGACCTTGTTCCAGGCGCCGCGCAGGGTGAGCAGGCCGTTGATCATGCCGCCCCACGACGGCATCCACAGCATGACGCTGAAGATCATGCCCAGGGTCGAGGCCCACGCCGGCAGCGCCGTGTAGTGGAGGTGGTGGGGGCCGGCCCAGATATAGATGAAGACCAGGCTCCAGAAGTGGAGGATCGACAGCCGGTAGCTGAAGACCGGCCGGTCGGCGGCCTTGGGCAGGAAGTAGTACATGAGCCCGAGGAAGGGCGTGGTCAGGAAGAACGCGACCGCGTTGTGCCCGTACCACCACTGCATGAAGGCGTCCTGGACGCCGCTGTAGATCGGGTAGCTCTTGAACAGCCCCGACGGGATCACGAGGTTGTTGAAGATGTGGAGGATCGCGACCGTGATGATCGTCGCGATGTAGAACCACAGCGCGACGTAGAGGTGGCGCTCGCGCCGGCGCGCGATCGCGCCGAAGAAGTTGACCGCGAACACCACCCACACCACCGCGATGGCCAGGTCGATCGGCCACTCGAGCTCGGCGTACTCCTTGCCCTGGGTGATGCCGAGCGGCAGGGTCACCGCCGCCGCCAGGATGATGGCCTGCCAGCCCCAGAAGTGGACCTTCGACAGGAGGTCGCTGAACATCCGGGCCTTCAGCAGGCGCTGCGACGAGTAGTAGATCGCCGCGAACATGCCGTTGCCGGCGAAGGCGAAGATGACCGCGTTGGTATGCAGCGGCCGCAGGCGCCCGAACGTGAAGTACGGGGCGAGGTTGAGCTGCGGCCACACGAGCTGCATCGCGATGTACAAGCCGACGACCATGCCGATCGCGCCCCACACCAGGGTGGCGGTCACGAACAGCCGGACGATGGC
>CAADGB010000186.1 GCA_900696455.1 uncultured delta proteobacterium | reverse complement strand
GGCGTGGTGCGCTGGTGGGCGGCGGGCGGCGCCCGGCACCAGGTCGGCGCGCCGGCGCTCGCGCTGGCCGCGAGCCCGGACGGCGCGCGGCTGGCGGTCGCGACCGAGCCCGGGCCGATCGCGCTGTTCGCCGGGGACGGCGCGCCGGGCGCGACGCTCGCCGGCCACGCCGGCGGCACCGACGCGGTCGCGTTCTCGCCCGACGGCGCGCTCCTGGCCTCGGGCGGGCAGGACCGGGTGGTGCGGGTGTGGGCGGTGGCCGCGCCCGAGCGGCCGCCGGTCGAGCTCGGGCCGGTCGACGACGACGTCCGCCACGTCGTCTTCACGCCCGGCGGGCTCCTGGTCGCCGCCGGCGACGACGGCCGGGTGCGGGCGTGGGCGGTGCGCGACGGCGCGGTGGAGCCGTCGACCCAGCGCGTCCTCGTCGATCACGGCACCGCGGTGATCGCCCTGGGCCTCGACGCCACCGCCACCCGGCTGGTGACCGTCGGCCGCGATCACCGGCGGATCGTCACCCCGCTCGCGCCCGGGATCGGCGCCGAGGCCCCGGGCGTGCCCGACGCCGCGCCGTGGCTGGCGCGCGCCGGCGCCGCGCCGGCCTACGTCCTCGGCCGCGAGGACGGCGTGGTGGTCGTCCGCCCGGCGACCGCGCGCACCCTGGCCGAGCTGCGGGCCCGCCTGCCGGCCACCCGCTGACGGCGGCGCGGGTCAGCCGCGCGGGTCAGCCGCGCGGGACGTCGCGCAGGGCCGGCGCCATGCGCGCCGGATCGTCGGTCATGATGCCGTCGGCGCCGAGGGCGATGAGCTGGCGGGCCTGGTCCGGATCGTTGATCGTCCAGAAGTCGACGCGCATCCCCAGGCGGTGGCACTTGGCGATGAACCACGAGCTGCCCATGGTGACCGGCCCGGCGCGCACCGGCACCTGGGCGGCGTCGCCGACGAAGGGCAGGGCCTCGATCGCGCGCACCGGCAGGGCGCACAGCGCGGCGACCTCGGCCTGGGCCAGGGCGGTCTCGCCGCCGTAGCCGCGCTGGCGCACCGCCAGGAGCGTGCGGGCGCGGAAGCTGGCCAGGGTCACGCGGTCCTCGGCCTTGAGGCGACGGAGGAGGCGCAGGAGCGGCGACACCATCGGCGGCCGCGCCTGCTTGATGTCGACGTTCACGCGCACGCCGGGCAGCTCGACCAGCACCTCCTCGAACGACGGCGCGCGGAAGCCGCGCTCGGCGTGGGGGCGGCTGCCGTCGGCGGCGACGAAGCCGTGGCCGAGATCGATGGCCTGCGCCGCCGCCAGATCGAGGTCGCGCCAGGCCGCGGTCACGCCGCCCATGCGGTGGGCGGTGTCGTCGTGGGACACCAGCGGGTGGCCGTCGCGGGTGAGGTGGACGTCGAGCTCGAGCGCGTCGACGCCGAGCTCGAGCGCGCGCTGGAACGCGGGCAGCGTGTTCTCGGGCAGCTCGGCCGAGGCGCCGCGGTGGGCGTAGAGGCGGAAGGGGTGCGTCACCCGCGTGCTACCTTACCCCGTCATGGGTCGCCACGCCGGAACCGGGGTCGCCATCGCCATGCTCGCCGCGCTCGCGACGCTCGCCGCGCCCACGCTCGCCGCGGCCCGGCCGACCCTCGTCAAGGGCGGACCCCGGACCGACCGCGGGCGGGTCGAGGCCGCGCTGACCGCCGCGTCGATGGCGATGCAGGTGTGCTGGCGCGCGGCGCGGGAGCCCACGGTGCGGGTCAAGGTCGCGGTCGCCGCCGATGGCGCGGTCACCGCCACGGCGATCACGAAGGGCGGCCCGGCGCAGTGCGCGGCCGGCATCCTGGCGGTGTGGACCTTGCCCGGCGGGCCGTGGCAGGGCGAGGTCGACTTCGCCGTGGCGGCGCCGGATCTGTCGGCGTTCATCCAGCAGCAGCTCCTGGCCCACGGCGACACGATCCGCGCCTGCCAGAGCCAGGCTCCGACCGCGGCCGGCTCCGCCGGCATCAAGATGAAGATCCACCCCGACGGCTCGATCACCGACGTCGAGGTCAGCTCGCCGCTGGGCGCTCGCGTCGACGCCTGCGTCCAGCGCGCGGTGGCGGCGCTGCGCCTCGAGCCCACCGGCTCCGCGGGGGCGATCCGCTACCAGCTCGCGGTCGCCTTCACCGGCAAGGGAGGCGCGGGCGCGGGCGACGGCGCGGCCGAGCGTCCGCCCGCCGATCCCGACGGCGGCAGCATCGACGGCGCCCTGGGCGTCGAGCAGGTCAGGTCGGTGCTGGGGCCGGCGCGGCCGCGGCTCGTCGCCTGCGGCCAGAAGGGGAAGGGCAAGGGCACGGTGGTCGTGCGCTTCACGGTGCGCCCCGACGGCACGACCAAGAACGTGCTGGTGAAGGACGCGATCGGCGACGCCGCGATCGAGGGCTGCCTGGTCGCCGGGTTCAAGGCGCTGCGCTTCCCCGCCGCCGCCGGCGAGACCAGGATCGTCTACCCGGTCGCCTTCCGGTGATCCTTCGCACGCGCGCACGCGCTGACGCGCGCCGCGCGCGGGCGCGCGATCAGGAGTCGGCGTCCTCGGGCTTGAGCGCCCGGGCCGGCAGCGGCGGCGGCTTGGGGTCGGTGACCGAGAGGATCTCGACCTCGTAGCGGATGGACTTCTCGGCGAGCGGGTGGATGAGCCGGGTCTCGACCTCGTCGGCCCCGACCTTGACCACCTGCATGACGACGTTGAGGCCGTCGGCGCCGCGCGCCACCAGCTTCTCGCCGACCGCGAGCTTGGCGTCGGCGGGGAACTCGGCGCGCTTGATCTTCTTGATCGGGTGCATCGCCGGGTTGCCGAACGCGTCCCGGGGCTCGAGCACGCCGTCGCGCCGGGCGCCCTTCTCCAGGCCCTCGAGCACCTTCTCGAGCCCGGCCAGCATCGTCCCGCCGCCGTGGATGTACTCGACGACGCTCTTCTCGAGCGTGTCGCCGCCGGCCACCGACAGGTGGACCTTCATGCGTACGCGGACGCCTTGTTCGATCTTCACGTTCCCTACGGTACACGAACCGCCTGGGCCGCTCTCCGGAGCGATCGTGAAAACCCGTTCACGGTCCGGTGTGGACAGACGGATGCAACTGGCCGGGCTCATTCGCGCTTCCGGTTTGTTGCGATCCGGCACGAGATCCGCAATAGATGGGTCCGTCCCGATGTCGTTCCTTCGCCTACATCTCGCGCGGCTGGCGCTCTCCCTGGCGGCGCTGGTCGCGGTCGGCTGCGGCGCCTCGACCCGCCAGGCCCAGCTCAACGTGCTCTCGGTCGAGCAGGCGGCGGCGCCGGATCGCGACATGGTGGTCTACGTCGAGGTCGTCAACAACGCCGCGCGCCCCATGCGGCTGCAGCGGCTGCAGTACACGTTCGCGTCCGCCGGCACCGCCACCACCCACGGCGAGCGGGAGCTCGGCGAGCGCCTGGTCGAGGCCGGCTCGGCGGTGGTGGTCGAGGTGCCGCTGCCGGTGGCCGACGCCGCCCTGGGCGCGACCCTGACCCTCGCCGGCAAGCTGTGGGCGGAGCAGGACCAGATCGTCCGCACCTTCGCGGTCGCGGCCGAGGTCGCGACCCCGGTCGAGCGCACGCCCTGACCTGACCGGCGACAGGTCGTGACGGGCGGGTGTCCCGGGCGGACCTGGCCAGGGACCGCGGCGCCGTGTAGTGTCCGGCGCGATGACCCCCTCCGCTCTCCCTCGCGACCCCGCGCGCTGGGTCGCGCTCGCCGCTCGCGCCATCGCCGGTGAGCCGACGACGCGCGACGAGGCGCGGGCCGTGCTCGACGCGCCGGCCGCCGAGCTGCTCGCCGTGCTCGACGCCGCCTACCAGGTCCGCCGCCACCACTGGGGCCACCGCGTGCTCCTGCACGTGCTCGACAACGCCAAGGCCGGCGCCTGCCCCGAGGACTGCGGCTTCTGCTCGCAGTCGTCGCGCCACGGCTCGCCCGCCGGCGAGGCGCCGATCAAGTCGGCGGACGAGCTGGTCGAGGGGGCGCGGCGCGCGGTCGCGGCCCAGGCCCGGCGCTACTGCATGGTGACCGCGACCCGCGGCCCGTCGCAGCGCGACCTCGACGTCATCTGCGAGGCCGCCCGCCGCATCAAGGCCGAGAGCGACCTCGAGCTGTGCGCGTCGCTGGGCCTCCTGACCGAGGCCAAGGCCCGCCGCCTGCGCGAGGCCGGGGTCGATCGCTTCAACCACAACCTCGAGACCAGCGAGCGTCACTACGATCAGATCGTCACCACCCACCGCTGGGCCGACCGGGTCGAGACCGTCAAGCTGGCGCGCGACGCCGGCATGCAGACCTGCGTCGGCGGCATCGTCGGCCTCGGCGAGCACCAGGACGACCTGCTCGATCTCGCCTTCGCGCTGCGCGACCTCGACGTCGACTCGGTGCCGGTCAACTTCCTCGATCCGCGCCCGGGCACCCCGCTGGCCGGCCAGACCAAGGTCTCGCCCACCTTCGCCTTGCGCGCGCTGTGCATGTTCCGCCTGGTCCACCCCCGCACCGACCTGCGCATCGCCGGCGGGCGCGAGGTGGTGCTGCGCTCCCTCGGCGCGATGGCGCTGTGGCCGGCCAACTCGCTCTTCACCCAGGGCTACCTCACGACCCTGGGCGCGACCCCGGCCGCCGATCACCAGATGATCCTCGACGCCGGCTTCACGATCGAGCTGCCCGGCGGCGTCGAGGTCGCGCCCGATCCGGTGGCGGTCGCGGCGGTCCCGGGGCCGCGCAAGCCGACCCTGCCGGTCGTGTCGTGACGCTCGATTGACTCACCGGGGCCGGCGCGTAAGCTGGTCGTGGGCGAGTAGCCGAACTGGTATAGGCGGCTGGCTTAAAACCGGCGTCACTTGTGGGTTCGATTCCCATCTCGCCCACGATCAACGGCGCGGGGCGCGGCCGAGCCGCCGGCGCGCCGGCGTCCCGCGGACCTGCTACGGTCCGCGGCGATGCGCATCGACAAGGTCTACACCAAGGGTGGTGACAGGGGACAGACGTCGCTCATCGGCGGCGAGCGGGTGAGCAAGGCGGCGCCGCGGATCGAGGCCTACGGCACCGTCGACGAGCTCAACGCCACGCTCGGTCTGGTGCGCACCGCGCTCGAGGCCTCGGCGGCCGGCGACCACCTCCTGCCCATCATCCACCGCGTCCAGAACGAGCTGTTCAACCTGGGCGCCGAGCTCGCCACCCCCGACGCCGAGCGGCGGGCCCGCCTGCCCCGGGTCGAGGCTCGCCACGTCGAGCAGCTCGAGCACGACATCGACGCCCTCAACGACGCGCTGCCGCCCCTCACCAGCTTCGTCCTGCCCGGTGGCGGCGCGGCGTCGGCGGCGTTCCACCTGGCGCGCACGGTGTGCCGGCGGGGCGAGCGCCTGATCGTGGCCCTGGCCGCGGACGAGGACGTGGGCGAGCTGCCGGTGACCTATCTCAACCGGCTGTCGGACGCGCTGTTCGTGTTCGGGCGGTGGGCGGCGATGAAGGACGGCCGCGCCGAGCCGCTGTGGCAGCCGGCGACGACCTGACCCGGCGGCGGCCGCGTCCAGATTGCCGCGCCTGCCGGTTGTGCGACGCGGGCGCTCGTATACTCTCGGCCGGCCGTGTCCGAGAGCAAGGATCCCGAGGCCAGGAAGAGCAAGTCCGAGGGTGCGCGTCAGCTCGCCGCCGCCGAGGAGGCCGCGAAGGTCCGGTTCGAGAAGGCGATGACCGAGCTGCGCGAGGGCGCGTACCGCTTCTCGTCCAAGCTGCGCGGCCAGACCGAGATCTCGCTGGAGGAGCTGATCGATCCCGAGGGCGAGGTGGTCGGGGCCATCGCCGACGTCGAGGGCGACGCCGGGGCGATCGCGCTGGCGGTGCCCATCGAGCTCATCACGTTCGACACCTGGCTGTTCGGCCAGATCGGCGACAAGGAGGAGCTCGACCTCAAGGACGAGACCCACTGGGAGACCTGGTTCAACTTCGGCGCCTGGCTCGGCGAGACCCTGCGCCGGCGCCACGGCGGCCACTGGATCCTGTTCGGCGACGACCCCCACACCTGGCGGATCGGCTTCGCCAAGATCTTCCTCGAGGTGGCGCCGTTCGCCTTCGCCGAGCAGCTCCTGCGCATGGGCGCGGGCGCGATCCGCCGCATGGTCACCGAGATCGAGAAGATCCGCGAGAACCACGCCGAGCAGCTCGCGCGCGACGGCGGCAAGGAGATCGACCGCTTCCTGGCCCAGCACTACCTGCGCCTGCACACCGTGCCGCTCGGGCAGTGGATGTCGATGGACTTCGCCACCTTCGGCCGGCTGTGGACCAAGGAGCCGACCTCGGCGCTGATCGCCGCGATCAAGGAGGCCGGGCCGCGCCTGGGCCCGCAGAACCAGAACATCGTCGAGCGCGTGGTCGAGGCGCTGGGGCGGGCCGATCAGGCCAAGCCGGTCGCCGCGCAGACCAGCGACCGCGGCCTGTTCGAGGCCGTGGCCCAGATCGTGGCGCTGCGCCGGGCCACCGCGCCCATCGCGATCGACATCCTCGAGCGGGTCGTGGTGCCGGCCATGCACGTCGGCGTGCCCGAGAGCTTCCCGCCCCTCGACGAGGACGACCTGTCCAACCTGCGCAAGGGCATCGAGCTGTTCGTGTTCTTCGTCGAGGTGGTGCCGCACCGGCACCAGGCCGACGACGAGGGCTTCCTGGGCTCGATCCCGCACGAGCACCTGTCGACGCCGTACGCCGACCGCAACGTGCTCGAGGTCGGCAAGGGCGACTGGGTGGTGGTCGACCCGGGCTACCTGGTGCCGATGCTCAAGGATCTCGATCCGCAGGCGCTGCTCGACAAGTACGACGACTTCGTGAAGTACCTGGGCGCGCAGCCCGACGCCCCGCGCCGCCGTGACGACGGTCGCATGCTGGCCGAGACCGCGGTGCGGGCGCTGGCCGAGCTCAAGGCCTGCGTCGCCACCGCCATGACCAACAAGGACGCGCTGGTCTTCCGCATCCTGCCCCCGCCGGGCTGACGGCGGGCGGGGGCCGAGCGGCGCGGTGATCCGACCGCGTCGGCTGTAGGGAACCGTGGGGCGGCCGCGGCGGTGCCGGCGAGGCGCCCGCTCGCGAGCCCCGTGCTACGCTCGCCCCGCAGTATGGAAGGCGTCTCGATCGGTACCTACCGGATCGTGCGCAAGCTCGGCGAAGGCGGCATGGGGGCCGTCTGGCTGGGCGAGCACACGCTGCTCGGCCGTCAGGCCGCGATCAAGGTGCTGTTGCCCGAGCTGTCGGCCAACCAGGGCATCGTGCAGCGCTTCTTCAACGAGGCGCGCGCCGTCACCTCGATCGCCGATCCTGGCATCGTCCAGGTCTTCGACTTCGGCTTCCACGCCGACGGCAGCGCCTACCTGGTCATGGAGCTGCTCGAGGGCGAGCCCATGGACGCGCGGCTGCGCCGCATCCGCCGCTTCTCGCCCGCCGACGCCCTGCGCCTGATGCGGCAGATCGCGACCTCGCTGGGCGCGGCCCACGCCAAGGGCGTCATCCACCGCGATCTCAAGCCCGAGAACATCTTCATCGTCGGCGATCCGGCCGTGACCGGCGGCGAGCGGCCCAAGATCCTCGACTTCGGCATCGCCAAGCTCGGCGGCGACGAGCCGGGCAAGCTCAAGACCCGCACCGGCGTGCTGATGGGCACGCCCATCTACATGTCGCCCGAGCAGTGCCGCGGCGCGAGCAACATCGACCACCGCTCCGACGTCTACGCCCTGGGCTGCGTGCTGTTCACGATGCTGGTCGGCCACCCGCCGTTCGACGGCGAGGGCACCGGCGACATCATCATCGCCCACGCCCGCGACGCGCCGCCGGTGCCGTCGACGCTGGCGCCGGGGCTGACCCCGGACCTCGACGCGCTGGTGCTGCGCTGCCTGGAGAAGGATCCGGCGGCGCGCTTCCAGTCGATGGCGGAGCTGGCGCAGGCCCTGGCCGCCGTCGAGGCCAGCCTGCTCCACGGCGCCGGCGCGGCCCACGCGCTGCCGGCGCGGCCGTCGCAGCAGATCCCGAGCGCGCCCACGCCGCCGCCGATCACCTACGCCGGCGGCATGACGCCGCCGCCGGTGGCCTACGCCGGCGGCGCGACGCCGCCGCCCATGTACGCGGGGACGGTGACGCCGCCGCCGGCCTACGGCGCCGCGGTCGCGCCGGCGCCGGCGAGCGCGGTCACCACCCTCGGCTCGGCCACCGGCGCCACCACCGGCCACGCGCTGCCGGCGCCGCGGCGAGGGCGCGCCGGGCTCGTCGTGGGCGGGCTGGTGGCGCTGGCGCTGGTCGGCGCGGGCGCCGTGGTGATCTTCGGGGGCGGGGGGAGCAAGGACGGCGGCGGCGCGGCG
>CAADGB010000185.1 GCA_900696455.1 uncultured delta proteobacterium | reverse complement strand
GCGGGGTCGGCGCCGGCCGCGGGGGCGGTCCCGGCGGCGGCGCCGGCGGCGGGTGCTGTCCGGGATCCGGACGAAGCGGCCTCGGTGGGCCGGGCGGCCGCGGGCGCCGCCGGCGGCGCCTCCTTCTCCTTCTTGCTGCACGCGGTCGCCAGGAGGGCGGCGACGCCCAGCATCCACACGTTCGAGCGAGCGTTCGACATCATCGCGGCACCACCTTACTTGCAGGCCATCAGATCTTCGACCGACTTCGCCTTGATGGCGCAGGCGCGCTTGCTGGCCGGCTCCTTCTCGCACTTGGCGATGGCGGCCTTGCGCTGGTCGGCGGGGATCTCGACCCCCATCAGCTTGGCGGCGTGGTCGACGGCCTTGCCGCAGGAGGCGTCGTCGCTACCGCCGCAGGCGGCGCTGGCGGTGAGGGAGAGGGCGAGGGTGACGGTCAGGGCGAGGGTACGGAACATCGGTCTTCCTTTCGTGGGTTGCGCCGGGCCTTTCCACGTCCCGTGCCAGGGCCGGCGCGCCAGCGATTCCCGCGGGTTGCCGCGGGCGCGGCGGGGCCCGCCTGCCAGATCCGGCAGCGGCTGCCAGCGGTGGCAGGCGATGGAAGCTCGCGTCGGCGGCGCCGCGGCCGAGCGTGTGAAGGAATCACACGCTCGGGTCGATCGGTCGGTCCCGGCGAGGACGCCGGTGCCGACCTGAGTCGGAGCAGCTCGCCTCGGCGGTCGGTCCCGGCGAGGACGCCGGTGCCGACCTGAGTCGGAGCAGCTCGCCTCGGCGGCGCCGCGGCTCAGGCCAGGTAGCGGTAGAGCGACCGCACGCCGATGCCGAGCTCGCGGGCGGCGGCCTCGCGATCGCCGCCGTGGCGGTCGACCGCGGCCTGCACGTAGCGGCGCACGAACTCGTCCCGGGCCTCGGCCAGCGGCCGGCTCGGATCGTCGCCGGGCAGCGGCGCCGTGCCGGCGGCCGGGGGCGCGCCGGCGGACGCGGCGGCGGTGGCCGCGGGCGCGAGCTGGAGATCCTCGGCCTCGATCGCCGCGCCGTCGGCGAGGATCGCGCCGCGCCGGACCGCGGCCTTGAGCTCGCGCACGTTGCCGGGCCACGGGTGCGCGCGCAGCGCCGCCAGCGCCCGCGGCGACAGGTCCTTGCCGCCGAGGCCGAGCTGGGCCTCGGCCTGGCGCAGGAACAGGCGGGCGAGGAGGACGACGTCGTCGCCGCGCGCGCGCAGCGCCGGGACGTCGAGGCGCACCTCCTGGATCCGGAACAGCAGGTCCTCGCGGAAGCGCCCGGCCGTGACCTCGGCGGCCAGCTCGCGGTGGGTGGCGGCGATGAGGCGGAAGTCGACCGCGCGGGCCGCGGTCTCGCCCAGCCGGCGCACCTCGCGCTGCTCGAGCACGCGCAGGAGCGCGGCCTGCATCGCCAGGGGCATGTCGCCGATCTCGTCGAGGAACAGGGCGCCGCCGTGGGCGGCCTCGATCAGGCCCGGGCGATCGGCGTGGGCGCCGGTGAACGCGCCCTTGCGGTAGCCGAACAGCTCGGCGTCGAGCAGCGACGCCGCCACCGCGGCGCAGTTGATCGCCACCAGCGGCCGCGCCGCGCGCGGGCTGGCGGCGTGGAGCGCGCGCGCCACCACCTCCTTGCCGGCGCCCGACGGGCCGGTGACCAGGACGCTCAGATCGGTGGGGCCGACCCGGGCCACCCGCCGCCGCAGCTCCTCCATCGCCGGCGAGTCGCCGATCAGGAGGTCGCCGCCGCTCGCCGGCGCGACGGCGCGGCGGCGGAGCTGGGCGAGGAAGGGCAGGGCGAGCGTCGCCACCACCTTGAGGTCGGCGTGGACGCGCTCGGGGATGGCGAGCGGCCCGCGGTGGCGGCCGACGAACAGGGCGCCGAGGGTGCGCCCGCCCAGGCGCAGCGGCAGGCACACCACCGCCGCCAGCCCGAGCCGCACCACCGAGCGGACCTCGCGGTAGGGCGTGGCGGCGACGTCGTCGAGGCGCACCGCCGCGCCGCCGGCCAGCACCTCCTCGACGATCGTGTCGGACAGGAGCTCGCCGGCGTCGGCCACCGGGCGGCGCGCGGCGTCGCGGGCCAGGGCCACCGTGAAGCTGCCGCCCTCGGCCAGGATCACCGCGCCGAGGTCGGCGCCGGCCACCGCGATCACGCCGTCGAGCAGCGTGGCCAGGGCCTCGCCGGCGTCGTCGGCGGCGGCCAGGCGCTCGGCCAGGTCGTCGAAGGCCAGGGCCTCGCCGGCGGCGGCCAGGGTCACGGTCACGCCGTCGACGGCGTGGCGCGCGCCCACGGTCAGGGTCGTCGCCGCCCCGCCGCCGAGGACGCGGAGCTCGACCGCGCCGCCCACGGCGTGCACGGTGGCCCAGTGCGGCGGCAGCGCGGCGACGCGGACGTCGGCGTCGGCGGCGGCGCCGACGGTCGTGATGCGCTTGACGAGGGGGGCGCGAACGGCTACCCCGGTCGGCGAGGTCACGATCAGCTCGAGCCCGGCCCGCGTGGACCGTTCCGCATCCATACGCCTGGGTTCTTACCAGGTCCGCGACCGCCTCGGCGAAGGCGGCGGCGGTCAGGTGTTCCGGGCCGACGGTCCGGCCGGTCCGGTGGCGGTCAAGATCCTGGCCCCCGACGCCGAGCTCGATCCGGCGGCGCGGGCGCGCTTCGGGCGCGAGGTCCGGGCGCTCGCCGCGCTCGCCCACCCCGGCCTGGTCCCGCTGCTCGATCACGGCGTCGACGACGAGCTCGGGCCGTACCTGGTGCTGCCGCTCCTGGCCGGCGCCAACCTGCGGGCGGCGATCGCCGGCCGGCGCCTCGGCCCCGAGGGCGCGGTGCTCCTGGCCGCGCCGCTGGCCGACGCCGTGGCCGCGCTCCACGCCGCCGGCTTCGTGCACCGCGACGTCAAGCCGGAGAACGCGATCGGCGGCCCCGACGGGCGGATCACGCTCATCGATCTGGGCCTGGCCTGGCGCGAGGGCATGACCCGCCACACCGAGAGCGGCGCCGCGGTCGGCACCATCGGCTACATGGCCCCCGAGCAGATCGAGGGCCGCGCCGTCGGCGCCGCGGTCGACGTGTGGGCGCTGGGCGTGATGCTCCACGAGTGGGTGGTGGGGACGCGCCCGTTCCACCGCGGGCGACCGGCCGAGGAGGCGGCGGCGGCGCTGGTCGGCGGCGCGCCGCTCCTGACCACGCTCGACCGCCGCGTCGACGACGAGCTGGCGACGCTGGTCGCGCGCTGCCTCGCCGCCGAGCCGGCGGCGCGGCCGACGGCGCGGGCGCTGGCCGACGAGCTGGCGGCGCTCGCCGCGCGCACGCCCGGCGGCGACGGCGGCCCGGCCCCTGGTCGGCTCGGGGGCCATGTAGTCGATGGTGCCGACCGCGGCGCCGCTCTCGGTGTGGAGGGTCATGCCCTCGAGCCAGGCCAGGCCCAGATCGATGAGCGTGAT
>CAADGB010000184.1 GCA_900696455.1 uncultured delta proteobacterium | reverse complement strand
GATCGCGCCCGCCCGGCGCGCGCCGCCCTCGGCCTGCCCGGCGGCGAGCGCGCGGTCGCGGCGCCGGCGCGGCCGGGGGTGCTGGGCGCGATCGTCCCGCAGTCGGCCAAGCAGGTCCGCCTCGGCGATCAGCTCGTGCAGGGGCTCATGGTCGGCGCGCGCTCGCTCGGCGAGCTGGCGCCCACGATCCACATCGAGGACGGCGAGGGCGCGGCCGCGGCCGAGGCGGTGGCGGCGCTGGGCAAGCGGCAGGTGGTCGCGATCCTCGGCCCCACCGACGGCGCGTCGGTCGACGCCGCCGCCCGCCGCGCCGCCGAGCTCGGCTTGCCGCTGGTGTCGTTCAACCCCCGCGCCGACGAGCGGCCGGCCGGCGGCGCCCACGTCTTCCACGTCATGCACTCGGCGGAGGCCCGCGCCCGCGCCCTGGCCCGCCGCGCCGCCCGCCTCGGCGTCAAGCGCTTCGCCGTGCTCCGCCCCGACACCGGCTACGGCGCGGCGGTCAGCAAGGCCTTCGTCGCCGAGGTCGCCGCGCAGGGCGGCGAGCTGGTGGTCGAGGTCGGCTACCCGGCCGACACCCGCTCGTTCTCGAGCCTGGTCAAGAAGCTCGGCGGGAGCTGGCAGGCGGTGTTCGTCGCCGACGCCGCCGACCGCCTCGAGCTGGTGGCGCCGGCCCTGGCCGCCGGCGGCATGATCGCGCGGCCGTTCGGGACCAAGAAGGTGGTGGGCGGGCGGCCGCTCGTGCTCCTGTCCACCGCCGAGGGCGCGGGCGAGGGCTTCCTGCGCGAGGCCGCGCGCTACGCCGAGGGCGGCCTGTTCGCGCCCGGCTGGTTCCCGGGCGCCCTCGACGAGGCGGGCCTCGAGTTCGAGCGCCTGTACTTCGAGGCCACCGGCAAGACCCCGACCGCGGTCGACGCCTACGCCTACGACGCCGTCCGCCTGGTCGCCGGCCTCGGCACCACCGACCGCGGCGAGCTGGCCCGCAAGCTGGCCGCGGTCGAGCACCCCGGCGTCACCGGCGTGGTCCGCTTCGACGGCGCGCACCGCCGCGCCGACGACGGCGTCGTCTACACGGTCAAGATCGAGGACGGCCAGCCATCGGTGCGCCCGCTGCCTTGACCGGCGGCGCGGCCCGCCTGCTACAACCCCGGGCGTGAGCTTCGACCCCGGCAACCGCGTCATCGTCGCCCTCGACGTCGCCGACACCGCCGCCGCCACCGCGCTGGCCGCCCGCGTCGGCGCCGGCGCCGGCTGGGTCAAGATCGGCCTCGAGCTGTTCGTGGCCGAGGGCCCGGCGGTGGTGCGGGCCCTGCGCGCCGCCGGCCGGCGCGTCATGCTCGACCTCAAGCTCCACGACATCCCCGAGACCGTGGCCCGGGCCATGACCCAGGCCGCCGCGCTCGGCGCCGAGCTGGTGACCGTCCACGCCGGCGGCGGTCGGGCCATGCTCGAGGCCGCGGTCCGCGCCTGCGCCGGCACGCCGGCGCGGGTGCTGGCGGTGACGGTCCTGACCTCGATGGACGACGACGACCTGGCGGCGATCGGCGCCACCGGTCCGGTGGCGGCGCTGGTGGCGCGCCGCGCCGCGCTGGCCGCCGCCGCCGGCTGCCACGGCGTGGTGGCGTCGCCGCACGAGGTGGCCGTGCTGCGCGCCGCGGCCCCGACCGGCTTCCTCCTGGTCACGCCCGGGGTCCGCCCCGCCGGCGCAGCCGCCGGCGACCAGAAGCGGGTCGCGACGCCGGGCGCGGCCCGTCAGGCCGGCGCCGACCTGGTGGTGGTGGGGCGGCCCATCCGCGACGCCGCCGATCCGGCGGTCGCCGCCACGGCCATCGCCGCCGAGGTCGCGGCGGCCGGGCCCGCGTGATGAGCGCGCGCCGCGTCCACGGCGTCGGCCCGGTGCGCGAGCTGGTGCGCGCGCGCCCGCGCAGCATCCGCGTGCTGTTCGTCGCCGCCGAGCGCGCCGACGCCCGCGGCAAGGATCCGGTCGCCGAGCTGGTGGCGGCGGCGGCGGCGGCCGGCGTCGCGATCGAGCGCCGCACCCTGCGCGGCCTCGACGCCCTGTGCGAGCCCGGGTCCCGCCACCAGGGCGTGGTCGCGGTCACCGGCGAGCTGGCCTACGCCTCGCTCGACGACCTGGTGGCGGCGGCCGGCGGCGCGCCGCCGCTGGTGGTCGTGCTCGACGGGGTCCAGGATCCGCACAACCTCGGCGCCATCGTCCGCTCCGCCCACGTCCTCGGCGCCCACGGCGTCGTCATCCCCGAGCACCGCGCCGCCGCCGTGACCCCGGCGGTCACCAAGGCATCGGCCGGCGCCACCGAGCTGGTCGCGATCGCCCGCGTCCCCAACGTCGTCCGCGCCCTCGAGGAGCCCAAGGCCGCCGGCCTGTGGTCGTGCGCGGTGGCGGCGGCACCCGGGGCCCGGCCCATCGCCCAGCTCGACCTGCGGGGGCCGCTGGCGGTGGTGCTCGGCGCCGAGGGCAGCGGGGTGCGCCCGCTGGTGGCGCGCACCTGCGATCTGCACGCGGTGATCCCGATGGCGGGCGACGGCGTCGGCTCGCTCAACGTCTCGGTCGCCGCCGGCATCGCGCTCTACGAGATCGCCCGCCAGCGCGCCGCGGCCTGACGGGCGCGACGGGCGCGACGGGCGCGCCGGGCGCGACGGGCCTGACGGGCGCAACGGGCGCGACGGGCCTGACGGGCGCGACGGGCGCGACGGGCGCGACGGGCGCGACGGGCGCGGGCGTCAGGCCCGGACCAGCTTCTCGAGGAAGCTGGCCTTGAGCAGCTTCTCGCCGTGGCCGGGGAAGAAGGCCAGCGCGCTGTCGCCGACGACGCGCACGACCTCGCCATCGCCCCAGGTGGCGTGGCGGACCAGGTCACCCTTGCCCAGCGCGCCGACGCGACCGCGGTCGCGCTCGATCTTGAGCGCCCGCCCGCGCTGGGCCCGGCGCCGCGCCAGGAGCTCGTCGGCCGGGGTCGGCGCCGACGCCACCGCCTCGCCGCTGGCCGCCGCCCGCCGCGCCGCCAGCACCGCGGCCACCGCGGCGATCCGCGACGGCGGCGGCTCGGTCGGCGCCTCGGCCCGCGCCCGCTGGCAGTTGTCGCACAGGCCGCAGGCGGCGCCGTCGGTATAGCCGAAGTACGTGACCAGGAGCCGCGAGCGACACAGGTGCGACTGGGCGTAGCGGAGCATCGCCTGCAGCCGGGCCCGGTCCTGGGCGCGCTTCTGCTCGTAGCGGACCGTGGCCCGGGCCAGCTCCTCGAGGCTGGGCGGCAGCGCGGTGAGCGGGACGAAGCGCTGGCCGGGGACCTCGGCGGCGAAGCCGACCTCCTTGAGGAACGACAGCACGACCCGCGCCTTCTTGGCCGGCGCCGCCGCCTTCTCGGCGATGTCCTTGAGCGCGACCGCGTGCTCGGGGTGGTCGACCTCGATCACGTCGTCGTCGTCACCGGGCCCGTCGCCGTGGTCGTGGTCCGCGGGCGGCGCGGCGCGCCGTCGCCCGGCGCGCACCGCCGCCGCCGCCGCCACCTCCGCCAGATCGCCGCTGCCGGCGCCGTAGGTGGCGATGAGGGCCTCGGCCACCGCCCGGGTCTGCTCCGGGGTGGGGTAGCGGCCGCCGAGGAAGAAGCTCTGGATGCGCTTGTCCTCGGGCTGGTAGAGGAGCACGCAGTTGGCGGGCTGGCCGTCGCGGCCGGCGCGGCCGGCCTCCTGGTAGTAGCTCTCGAGCGAGCCCGGGAAGTTGTAGTGGATGACGAAGCGGATGTCCTGCTTGTCGACGCCGAGGCCGAAGGCGTTGGTCGCGACCATGATCCGCGGCTCGCTCCGCTCCATGAACGCGGTCTGCACCCGGTCGCGATCCTTGGCGCGCATGCGGCCGTGGTAGCGACCGCACTCGACGCCGCTGCCGTGCAGGAAGTCGGCGAGGGCGTCGACGGTGCGCACGGTGGCCGCGTAGATGATCCCCGAGCCCTGCTGGCGGGCGAGCAGGCGCAAGAGGATCGCCTGCTTCTTGCGCTCGCTCTGCGCCTTCATGACGTGGTAGCGCAGGTTGGGGCGGTCGAGGCCGATGTCGATCACCGCCGCCGCCGGGATCCCGAGCTGGGCGAGGATGTCGTCCTTGACCTTGGGCGGCGCGGTCGCGGTCAGCGCCAGCACCGGCGGCCGGCCCAGGGCGCGCAGGGCGTCGCCGAGGCCGAGGTACGCGGGACGGAAGTCGTGCCCCCACTGCGAGATGCAGTGGGCCTCGTCGACGACGAACAGCGCGACCCGCACCGCGCGCAGGCGCTCGCGGAAGCGCGGCTCGCTCAGGCGCTCGGGCGTGACGTAGGCGATGCACGGCCGGCCGGTGGCCAGCCGCGCCAGCGCCGCCGCCTCGTCGCGCGGCGACAGCGTCGAGTCGAGGCGGAGGACCTCGATGCCGAGCTGATCGAGCTTGTCGTGCTGGTCCTTCATCAGCGCGATGAGCGGCGACACCACCAGCGTCACGCCGGCGAGCTCGAGGGCGGGGAGCTGGTAGCACAGCGACTTGCCGGCGCCGGTCGGCATGATCGCCAGGGTGTCGATGCCCGCCAGGACGTTGCGGATGGCCAGGGCCTGGCCGGGGCGGAAGGCCTTGATGCCGAACCAGTGCGCGCCGACCGCCAGGAGGTGGGCGTCGAGGGCGGCGCCGGGGTCGCTGCCGGCGTCGCTGATCGGCTCGGGAGCGGCGTCGGCGAGCTCGCGCAGCTCGTCGCTCGCGTCCCGGGGGATGGCGTCGTCGTCCCCCTCGGGCCCGGGCCTGGCCCCGGCCCCGGCGCCCGCGGCCAGCTCCGGCGGCAGGGTGCCGGTGGCGAGCCGGTGGCGACGACCCGTCACCGCTCTATCGTCCACGTCCCGTCCGGCCATCCCCGCGACGTTCCCCCGCATGCGGCGCCGACGCAAGGGGCATTCGCTCAACATTCGGACGTCGCGACGGACCACGACCGACCACGGCCCGACCACGCCGGGCGGCAACGGTGGGCGCGCACACCGCCACGACCGTCGGCGAAGGCGCCGCCGGGCGAACCACGCTCGCAAGCATGCGGGTCGACACGGTTGATCCGTGAGGTTAGATTCCGCTCGACATGGCGACCAAGACCAAGCTCAAGGCGGGCGTCCTCGGCGCGACCGGCATGGTCGGGCAGCGCTTCGTGGCCCTGCTCGCGGATCACCCCTGGTTCGAGCTGGCCGCGGTCGCGGCCAGTCCCAGCTCCGCAGGCAAGCCGTACGCCCAGGCGGTGACCGGGCGCTGGGCCCTGCCGCAGGCGGTGCCGGCGGCGGACGCCGCGCTCACCGTCGGCGACGCCGCCGACGTGGCCACCGTCGCCGCCGGGGTCGACTTCGTGTTCTGCGCCGTCGACATGGCCAAGGACGCGACGGCGCGTCTCGAGGAGGACTACGCCCGCGCCGAGACGCCGGTGGTGTCCAACAACTCGGCGCACCGCTGGACGCCGGACGTGCCGATGATGATCCCCGAGATCAACGCCGACCACGCCCAGGTCATCGAGGCGCAGCGGCGCCGGCTCGCCACCCGGCGCGGCTTCGTCGCGGTCAAGCCCAACTGCTCGATCCAGAGCTACGTGCCGGCGATCCACCCGCTCCTCGCCTACGGCCCGCGCCGGCTGGCGGTCGCGACCTACCAGGCGATCTCGGGCGCCGGCAAGACCTTCGAGACCTGGCCCGAGATGGTCGACAACGTCATCCCGTTCATCAAGGGCGAGGAGGAGAAGAGCGAGCAGGAGCCGCTCAAGATCTGGGGCCGGCTCGAGGGCGATCACATCGCGCCCGCCACCGCGCCCGCGATCACCGCCCAGTGCATCCGGGTGCCGGTGTCCGACGGCCACCTCGCCGCGGTCTTCGTCGCCTTCGATCGCAAGCCGGGGCGCGACGAGATCCTGGCGGCGTGGCAGGCCTACCAGGGGCCGCCGCAGGCCCTGGCGTTGCCCAGCGCGCCGACGCCGTTCCTGCGCTACCTCGACGACGACGCGCGGCCCCAGACCCGGCTCGATCGCGACGCCGGCGCCGGCCAGGCGGTGACGATCGGCCGGCTGCGCCCCGACGCCGTCTTCGACTGGCGCTTCGTGGCGCTGTCCCACAACACCGTGCGCGGCGCCGCCGGCGGCGCGGTGCTCACCGCCGAGCTGCTGGCGGCTCAGGGCTACCTGACCGCGAAGTAGCGGCGCCGACGCCCGGCGCAGCCCGGGTCAGATCCGGACGGCGATCGCCGCGCCCAGGCTGAAGGTGTTGACGTCGTCGAGGGCGCCCAGGCCGAGGTGGCCGACGACGTCGAGCCGGGGGGAGGGGGTGTGCTGGATGAACACCCGCAGGCTCGTGGGCACGTCGTCGTCGCTGAAGTCCTCGAAGGTCATGCCGAGGCGCCCGCTCACCGCCAGGTGGTCCCTGAGCTGGTAGATCGCGCCACCCTCGAAGCGGATGTAGCCGTTCGAGTTGCGCCCGCTCACCGTGAGGTTGTCGGCCGCGGCCTCGTTGACCCGCTCGTTCTCGAGATCGGGTACGAACTTGTCGGTGAGCTTGAAGCCGACCACGTCGTCGAAGGCGACCAGGGCCAGGCGGTCGCCGAAGCGGAACTTCATCTCCGCGCCCAGGGTCATGCCGATCGCGAACGGGTCGACGTACATCGGGATCGACAGCCGGGGCGCGATCCAGTCGGTGACCAGGTACTGGAGATCGATGGCCACCGCCTTGCCGGTGTTGAACGTGGCCTTGTCGTCGCCCGCCGGCTTGCCGTCGTCGTAGAAGCCGCCGATGTTGTAGCGGACGCCGACCTGGATCTGGCGGGTGATGCCGTAGCGGGCGCGCAGGCCGAGCTCGACGTCGAGCGGGTCGGGGAAGAGCCGGAGGTCGAGCCGGATCTCGGAGGTGAAGTCGGGCAGGGTCAGCGGCCGCAGCACCTCGTTCACCGGGTAGCCGGCGGGGCGGGCGACCGGCGCGCCGGGCTCGCCGGCGGGGGCGTCGCCGGTGCGCGGCGCGTCGGGGTTCTCGTCGAGGCCATCGTCGTCGCCGGCGGGCGGCGGATCCTCGTCGAGCTCGACCTCGCTGCCCGCCCCGTCGGGCTGGGCGAAGGCAGGGGCCGACATCGCGCAGGTGGCAGCGAGCAGGGCGGCGAGCGAGCGAACCATGGCGGCGACGATACACCGGCGGCGCCGCCGGTGCCTGTTTCCGGCCGGCCGCGCGCGGGGGGCGGTGAGCCGGCGCGGTCGATTGCGGCCACCGGACGGGTTCGATACGGTACCCCCGATGCGCGGCCACTCCGCCGGCTGGGTGCTCGTGCTCGCGGTCGCGCTCGTGATCGCGGGCCGGACCGGCTCCGCCCGCGCCGACAAGCTGGTGATCGACCGGGTCGAGACCCGGGCCTCGATCCTGCCCGGGCAGACCCGGGTCCGCGCCCTGGTGACCGCCACCCAGACCGGCGGCGGCGTGGTCGAGGCGCCGCGCGAGGGCAAGGACGTGGCGATGAAGGTCCAGGTCGCCGCGCAGGCGCCGCCGTTCCTGCTCGGCGCGTTCGAGCACGCCGAGGTCGAGCTGTCGCTGGTCATCGCGCTCCCGACCACGCTCGACTTCGAGGCCGACTTCGAGCCGATGAAGGAGGCGATCGACACCGAGCTGCTCGAGCCGCTGGCCGCGCTCGGCGCCCGGGTCCGGATCCAGGTCATGGGCTACGGCAGCGACCTGGCGATCTCCAAGGGCTTCCTGCGGCCGGCCGAGGCCCGCAAGGCCTTCGCCGATCTCTACAACGAGGGCGCGGTCGACCCGATGGACCTGGCCGAGGTCGTGGGCCGCGCGGTCCGCGCCGCCGGCGCGTACCACAAGAAGCCGCGCAACAAGGACGCCCTCACCCGCGCCGCCGTCGTGCTGGTGGGCAGTGGCGTGGCGGTCGTCGACGACGACATCAAGCGAGCGATCAGCGACGTGGGCAAGGACGCGGCCAAGGCCGGCGTCCGCATCCACACGATCGGCTTCAGCCCGAGCCCCGACGGCAAGTACCGGCCGGTGCGGCCGCTGCTGGCCCTGGGCGAGCTGTCGCGGCAGTCCCTCGGCACCTTCCGCTGGGTCAAGACCGAGGAGGGCTGGCGGGCGGCCCTGAGCCAGCTCCGGCAGGAGCTCCTGCGCCAGCAGGTGATCACGTTCTTCGGCCCGGCCGAGGACCTCGACAAGAAGCGGCTCCACGTCACCGTCCCGCTCGGCACCAAGGCGCTCTCCGGGGAGGTCGTCCTGCCGTCCCCGCGCTGCGGTCGCGAGACCTGCGACGAGGGCTCGTACTGCGTGGCGACGGTGTGCGTCGCGCGGACGATCGAGCGCTCGGGCGGGTTCGGCCGCGTGCTCCTCTACGGCGGCGCCGGGGTCGGCGGCCTGGTGGTGGTGCTCGGCCTGGTCTCGCTGGTGCTGCGCCGGCGGGAGCGGGTGGTGGCTCCACCGCCAGGCTTCCCCGCCGTGCCGGGCGCGCCCGCCGGGGTGCCTGGCCTGCCGCCCGGAGGGCCGGGCGCGCCGGCGGGCTACCCGGTCCCGGGCGCGCCGCCTGGGGTGCCGGGCGTGACGGGAGCGATCGCGGCCCAGCCGGCGCCGGTCCCGGGCGGACCGGTGCTGATCGTGCTGACCGGGCCGGCTGCCGGCACCCGCCTGCCGCTGCGCCACGGCTTCACCGTCGGCAAGGCGCCGGGCAACGATCTCGACCTCGCGCACGACGGCTACGCCTCCGGCCACCACGCCCAGATCGCCTTCGACGGCGCGTCGTGGATGGTCTACGATCAGGGCTCGACCAACGGCACGTTCGCCAACGGCGTGCGCATCACCCAGACCCGGCTCGACCCGGGCATGACCATCCGCTTCGGCTCGACCGAGGTCCGGTTCTGGGTCGGCTAGCCCGGCCCGGCGAGCGAGGGAGGACCATGGGCAAGCTCATCATCGGCGGCATCGAGTACGAGGACCTGGGGCCCAAGTTCATCAACATGCGCGAGGGGCGCCGCTGGGACGCCACGATCGAGGGCTGCTGGGACACGCCCCGGTGCGGGCTGGGGCAGGGGGCGTGGAAGGAGGACGCCAAGAACACGGGCCTGCGGCGCTACGGCACCCGGCCCATGCTGCGGCGGGAGAAGAGCCCGAGCCTGTCGGCGATCCAGAAGTCCATCCGCAAGTTCGTGCTCCACCACGACGGCCTGGCGACCTCGGCCGACTGCTGGGACGTGCTGCACAACCAGCGCGGCCTGTCGTGTCACTTCCTCATCGACAACGACGGCACGATCTACCAGACCCTCGACCTGGCCCTGATGGGCTTCCACGCCGCCAAGTACAACGTCGACTCGATCGGCGTCGAGTTCTGCAACCGCGGCGACTACAAGCTCGATCCCCAGTACTACGCCAAGCGCGGCCAGCCGCGCAAAGAGGCGCTGTGCAAGATCAACGGCCACACCTACAAGGCCTGGGACTTCACCCCCGAGCAGTACGTCGCGATGCAGGAGCTGGCGGCGGTGCTGGTGCACTACCTGCCCGAGCTGCCGCTCGAGTACCCGACGGTGCCCGGCTCGTCGGCGCCGACCTGGGACACGCTCCTGCCGGTCGACCACCTCGCCGATAGCATCCCGGCGACGGACTTCCGCGGCTACATCGCCCACTACCACCTGACCAAGCGCAAGTGGGATCCGGGGCCGTTCAACTTCCAGACCTTCATCGACAAGCTGCGTGGCCAGCGCTGCTTCCCGCTGTGGCTGCCCGGCCAGGCCAAGGCCGACCAGCGCCCACTCATCCCGAGCGATCCCAGCCCCGACGTCGCGCGCAAGAAGATCATCGAGGAGGCCGCGCGCTACACCGAGCTCCACGAGCGCCAGGCCGGCGGCGGCTACTTCCCGGTCGGGCCGTGGGGGGCGACCCGGCTGTGGCACGGCGGCATCCACGTCCCCGCCGACAAGGGCGCGCCGCTGTACGCCCCGTTCCCCGGCCGCGTCGTGGCCGCGCGCACGGGCGCCTCGTCGCCCATCGGCTCGCCCAACTTCGTCCTGCTCCGCCACGACCTCAACATCGGCCGGCCGGTGCGCTTCTTCACGCTCTACATGCACACCGCCGACGAGCCCGGCGGCGAGGGCGCGCCGCGCTGGCTCGCCGGCAAGAGCAAGCGGGTCCTCGACGGGGAGCGCGAGGTCCTGGGCTTCGACGAGGCGGTCGAGGCCGGCGAGGTCGTCGGTCACGCCGGCGAGGTCGGCCCCGACGCGCTCTACGCCTCCCAGATCCACCTCGAGATCTTCTCGCGCGAGGAGGTGTTCCGCGGCGACGCCGACTGGCAGAAGGTCGACGGCGCGGCCGGCTTCCGCTTCTGCGAGGCCGAGGAGGTCAACCAGCTCATCGACAACGACAAGGACGGTCGCCTGTCGCGGGTCGAGCTGGACGAGTACTACGCCGGCGGCGAGGTCGGCGACGACATGCGGCGGCTGGTCACCTACCACGTCTCGGAGTGGACGGACGAGCCGGCGTGGGCCGAGGAGCTGGCCCGCTCGCTGCCCGACTTCCGCAAGCGCAGCGGCAAGAAGAAGGTGCAGAGCCACGACGCCGACGACGAGGACCTCGACATCGGCGCCCTGGTCAGCGATCAGCTCGACCCGTTCATCTGGTGGACCGAGCCGGTGGCGGCGGCGCTCGGCCTCCCCCGCGACGGCACGGTCTTCCACTACCACCCGATGCGCTTCATCGAGAAGGTGAACCTCAAGCTCGCCGATCGCGGCAGCCACGACGTCCGGGAGGAGGACGCGCGGCTGGTCGACACCACCCAGGTCACCGACGACTCGAGCGGCGAGGGCATGTTCCACGAGGTCGAGCAGAAGAACCCGGACGACCTGCACCTCACCGTCGAGGATCTCGAGGCGGGCTGGGTGGGTGACCGCCCGGCGCCGGCCGGCACGCCCGGCCGCGGAGGCACGCCATGACCGAGAAGGCCGGGGAGGCGCGCGCCGACCTGCCGGTGGCCACGGCGACCCGCGTCGGCGGCCGCCGCCGCCTGCGCCCGACGCGCCGCACCTTCCTCGGCGGCGCCCTGGCCGTCACCCTGGTCGCCACGCTCCTGCCGCGCGATCCGCGCCCACGCAAGAAGCCGATCTGGATCGGCCACGCCTGAACCGCCTGCCTTCGGGATCGGCGGGGGACGCGCGCGCGGCGCGCGGCGCCGCTACTTCATGCGGAAGCGGTGGGTCACCGGCACCCAGCCCAGGAGCTCCATCTCGGCGGTGACCGTGCCGTTGGTCCAGTTGTTGATGACCACCGGCAGGCCGTCGGCGCCCCGGCGATCGCCGACGATGCCGATGTGATCGGGCCCGGGCCGCGACGGGAAGGTGTCCAGGAAGACGATGTCGCCGGGGCGCAGCGGATCGTGCTCGTCGTCGACGGCGGGCGAGCGCTCGTCGAGGTGGCGCCGGAACCACGGCAGGATCGTCTTGACCCGGCGGTGGTCGATGCTGGGCGAGCCCTTGCCCTTGACCATGGGGTAGGCGCGCGGCGCCCTCCGGATGTCCTCGTGCACGGCGCGCTGCAGGTCGAGCCCGGCGTTGCGCAGGGCGCGGATCACGACGTCGGTGCACACCCCCATCTCGCGCGGCACGTCGCCGCCGGGGTAGGGGATCGAGACGTAGCCCTCGGTGTAGGCGGCGGCGTTGAGGCGGGTCTTGTGCGCGCCGATCAGCACGTCGAGCGCGTCGGGGATGCCGTCGCGATCGCGGTCGCGGGCCGCCGGCGTCACGCCCGGTCGCGTGTTGTCGGCGGTGAGCAGCCCGGCGAGCTCGGCGCGATCGCCGGGGCGCAGCGCGAGGGCGTGCTCGCCGACCTCGAGGATCGCCGGGCCGCCCAGCGGGTATGGCTTGGTGGGCCAGCCGTCGACCGACACGATCAGGAGCGACCGGCCCCGGTCGATGGTGGCGGTCACCCGCGCCGGCGACAGCCCGGTGGGCAGCCCGAGCTGGACGTCGTCGTCGAGGTCGCTCCAGATGCCCTTGTCGCGCACCCCCAGGCAGGTCTCGGCGGGCGCCCCGCGAGCCGTCCGCGCGGCGGCGCCGGGGGCGGCGGGGGCCGGTCCTCCGGGCTCCGACCGGGCCGGCGTGTCGCAACCTGCCGAGATCGCGACGGCCACTGCCATCGCCGCCGAAATTCGGGAACCGGTCGCCGCCGCGGGTGTCCAACCCTCAGGTCGACCAGGGCCTCCTGGCGGCACCGGCACGGATCGCCTCGACAGCTTCGACATCGTCCGTTCGAGACGTCCGGCCACGATCCCTGGTCTCCCATCCACCCCGCGTTGACGCAAGCCTTACCTCCGTCCTACCGTACCCTGGCGTACCCGGGCGCACCCGGACCCTGGCCGCGCCGCCTTCGACCGAGCCCGCCACCTGGCGAGGAGTGACCCATGAGCGAGTACTCGAACTTCACCTCGTTGCCGCCCGACCAGGAGGCCACGTTCGTCGTCTACGAGCGGCACCAGAAGGAGAGCCTCGACAAGGGGTTCAAGATCGGCATCATCGCGTCGGCGGTGTTCGCGGTCCTCGCCCTGGGCGTGTACTTCGGCGTCGAGCCCCACGAGGACAAGAAGGGCGAGTCGATGGACCTGAACCAGCTCAAGAAGAAGAGCAAGGCCGACGTCGAGGCCGCCCAGCCCAAGTGACCGGCCGCGCCCGGGTCGAGGCGTAGCCGAGGCGGCGTGGCCGGCCGCGCTGGTGGTCGCCACGGCGACCGCCGCCGGGTGCCTCCCGCCGCCGCCGCCGCCGCCGCCGCGCGACCTGGCCGCCCCCGCGCGCATGGTGCTCACCGAGCGCTGGCGCGACGGCGGTCGCCTCGTGATCGTCGACGAGACCGGCGATCGCCTGGCCCCGCTCCTGGTGCCCGGGGCCACCGCCGGCGGCGCCCTCGCCGTCGACGAGCACCCGGCGTTCTCGCCCGACGGTCGCTGGCTCGTGTTCGCCTCCAACCGCGAGCGCGACGACGGGCGGACCAGCGTGTGGCTGGCGGCGGCGCGCCCCGACGCGGTCCCGGTGCGCCTCACCGCCGGCGCGTCGGCCGAGGTCGACCCGACCTGGGCGCCGACCGGCGAGGTGGTGTTCGCCAGCGATCGCGCCGGCACCTTCGACCTCTATCGCCTGCCGCTGGCTGCCGGCCCCGACGGGCCGCGACCGGCGGGGCCGCCCGCGCGGCTGACCGACGCGGCGACCCACGAGCTCGCGCCGTCCCTGGTCGGCGAGCGCCTGGTCCTGCAGCAGGTGGATCCGGCGCGGGGCGCGAGCTGGATCGCCGAGCGCATGGCCGACGGCGCGCTGGTCGCGCTCACCGACGGGCCGAGCGACGGCGCGCCGGCCCTCGCCCCGGACGGCGCGCGCCTCGCCTACGCCACCGTGCGCACCCACCCCGGCGGCGAGCGCGATCTCGACGTCGTCGTCCGGGACGCGCGCGACCGCGAGCAGGTCGGCCTGGCGGTGGTCGGCTCCGACGAGGGCGCGCCGGCGTGGTCGGCCGACGGGCGCTGGTTGTTCGCGACGTCGATCGTGCGCGACGCCGACGGCGGCCCGCTCCTGGCGTCGGTGGTCCACGTCGACACCTGGCGGCGACCGCCGCGGGTCCGCATGCTGCGCGACCGCGCCGGCGCGGCCCCGCGCCTGGGCCCGGCGGTGGCGCCGGTCGAGCTGGACCAGACCACGCTCCTGCGCAACCTCGACCACGGGCTCGGCCTCCGCCTCGCCCGCGACGAGCTGGCCGAGGCCGAGGCCGCGGCCGCCGCCCGCCGCGGCCGCCCCGCGCCGCCGCCCTGAGCGAGCCGCGTCCAGGTCGGCCTCGGGTTCGGGTTCGGCCTCGGGTTCGGCCTCGGCCTCGGCCTCGGGTTCGGTCTCGGTCTCGGTCTCGGTCTCGGTCTCGGCCTCGGGTTCGGCCTCGGTCTCGGCCTCGGTCTCCGCGCCGGCCTGTATGCTCGGGCCCGTGATCGCCTCGCGTCCCCGCTCGTCGGTCCTCGCCCGGCGCCGCCGCGCCCTCGCCGGTGTCGGCCTGGTGACCGCGCTCGCCGCCTGCGGCGGTGGCGGCCTCGAGCTGGCGCGACCCGCGCCGCCGCCGCCGATCGTCCCCGGCCCCGATCGCCCCGTGCGCTGGGCCGGCGGCGAGGCCGGGCTGTCGCGGGCCGCCGACGCCCAGATGGTGACCATCCCCGGCGGCCGCTCGATCGCCGGCTCGACGCCCGAGGAGCGCGCCGCCGCCTACGACGAGCACGCCCTGACCTCGGGCGGCACCGCCGCCCGCGACGGCGGCTGGTTCGATCGCGAGGAGGACCGCCACGTCGTCGAGCTGCCGACCTTCCGCGTCGACCTGATGCCGGTGACCAACGCCGCCTACGCCGAGTTCGTCGCCGACGGCGGGGGGCCGGCGCCGACCATGGACGAGGCGACCTGGCAGGCGCAGGGCTTCCGCCAGCGCTGGCCCGACGAGGTCGTCCGCCACGTCTGGCGCGCGGACCGTCCGCCGCCCGGACGCGAGGATCACCCGGTGGTGCTGGTGACGTGGGACGACGCCGCCGCGTACTGCGCCTGGCGCGGCGAGGTCGTCGGTCAGCCCCGTCGCCTGCCGTCGGCCCACGAGCTGGAGAAGGCGGCGCGCGGCGTCGAGGGCCGCTTCTACCCCTGGGGCGTGACCTTCGATCCCGCGCGCCTCAACTCGGCGGTCGGCGGCCCGCGCGACACCGTGCCGGTGGGCTCCTACCCCGACGGCCAGAGCCCGTTCGGCGTGCTCGACACCGCCGGCAACGTGTTCCAGTGGACCGCCACGCCGTGGCCGCCGCGCGGCCCGCGCGGCCCGCGCATGACCGTGCGCGGCTCGGCGTGGGACGATCACGCCGGGCTCGGCCGCGGCGCCGCCTGGCACGGCCGGCCGCGCACCGCCCGGCACGTGATCGTCGGCTTCCGCTGCGCCGCGCCCGGGGCCGCCGCCGGCCGGGGGCGCACGTGATCGCGCTCGTCGTCCACGGCGGCGCCGGCGCCATCGCCGCCGAGCGCCACGCCCGGGTCGCCAGCGGCTGCGCGGCGGCGGCCGAGGCCGGGTTCGCGATCCTGGCGGCGGGGGGCCGCGCCCTCGACGCGGTGCAGGCGGCGGTGCGGGTGCTCGAGGACGATCCCGAGCTCAACGCCGGCACCGGGGCCGTGCTCACCCGCGACGGCGCGGTCGAGCTCGACGCCGCGATCATGGACGGCGCCACGGGCGCCATCGGCGCGGTCGCCGCCGTGCCCGACGCGCGCGCCCCCATCGAGCTGGCGCGGGCGGTGCTCGACGACGGCGAGCACGTGCTCCTGGCCGGGCCGGCGGCGTGGCGCTTCGCCGCCGAGAGCGGCCTGGCCCCGGTGCCGACCGACACCCTGATCACCGCGCGGGCCCGGGCGCGCTGGGAGGAGGAGCGGGCGCGGCGGGCGGCGGCCACCGGCGGCGCCGCCCCGGGGCCAGGCCGCGG
>CAADGB010000183.1 GCA_900696455.1 uncultured delta proteobacterium | reverse complement strand
GCCCTCGCTCACGCTCGGGCGGCTCAGGCCGACCGGAGAGATGCAGCTCGCCGTTCGTTTCCCGCGATCTCCGACCGCGGTCGGTGAAGAGCTCCTGACGAACGGCGCCGGCAAGCGCACGACCTCACTCGCGCGGCGGCCGCGGCTTGTCGGCCTTCGCCACGCCCTCGCTCACGCTCGGGCGGCTCAGGCCGACCGGAGAGATGCAGCTCGCCGTTCGTTTCCCGCGAGCTCCGACCGCGGTCGGTGAAGGGCTCAGGCCGACCGGAGAGCTTGGCGCGCCGTTCGCGCCGTTCGTTTCCCGCGAGCTCCGACCTTGGTCGGTGAAGGGCTCAGGCCGACCGGAGAGCTTGGCGCGCCGTTCGTTTCGCGCGAGCTCCGACCTTGGTCGGTGAAGGGCTCAGGCCGACCGGAGAGATGGGCGCGGCGTTCGCTTCCCGCGAGCTCCGACCTTGGTCGGTGAAGGGCTCAGGCCGATCGGTCGGTCCCGGCGAGGCCGCCGGTGCCGACCTGCGTCGGAGCAGATCGCCTCGGCTGCGCCGCGGCGTCAGCGCCCGGCGAAGATGCGCTGCGCGCTGGCGGACGTGCGCTGGATCTGGCGCTGGCGGGCCTCGGCCGAGCCGCCAACCGCGCACACCACGACGTCGCCGCCGGGGGTGGGGACCTTCTTCATCGACACGTCCCAGCGGGCGCCGGCGCCGAGGATCGTGCACTCGACGTCGCGGATGCGCGGCGCGACCGCGATCATCTTGCCGGCCACGTCGCGGCAGGCGCCGAGCTCGCCGGCCATGGCCAGGGGCACGCCGTCGTCGTCGGCCATCGCCATGGCCACGACCTCGCCGCTGTCGCAGCAGGCGGCGAGCTGGTAGTGGAGCGCCAGGGAGGGCTCGGTGGAGGTACGTCGACGACGCCGGTTGCCAGGGTGCGAGACGGGCATGGGCTCATGGTCGAGGTCGCCGCCGCGGTTGGCAAGAAATCGACCGGGATCGACTATCCTCCGCGCCCATGCGCGCCGCCCTCGCCGCCGTCCTCGCCGCCCTCGTCCCCGCCGCCGCCTGCGGTGGCCCGGCCCCGGCCGTGCGCTGCCCGGAGCCGGCGACGGTCGTGACCCCGGTGGAGCCGCCGCCGGTCGAGCCGCCGCCCGCCGCGCCGCCGGCCATCGACGTCGAGACCATCAAGACCCTGTCGGCGACCCGCAGCTTCAGCCTGGGCACGCCCCGGGTCGTGAAGCTCCTGCCCGACGGCGACGTGCTCTTCCTCCGCACCGGTCCGCGCAGCTTCACCGCCGAGCTGTTCCAGCTCGACGCCGACACCGGCGCCATCGAGCGCCTGGCCAGCGCCGCCGAGCTCATCAGCGGCGACGTCAAGCTGTCGGCGGCGGAGAAGGCGCTGCGCGAGCGCACCCGCACCGCGCTGCGCGGCATCGTCCAGGTCGACGCCAGCGACGACGGCGGTCGCCTGCTCCTGCCGCTGGGCGAGCAGGTGTTCGTGCTCGACCGCGCCAGCAAGCAGGCCCGGACCGTGAGCCTGGGCGCCGGCTATCCCGACGCGCCGTCGCTGTCGCCCGACGGCGCCCGCGTCGCCTTCGTCCGCGACCGCGACCTGTGGGTGGCCGAGGTCGCCGGCAAGGCGCCGCGCCGCCTCACCCGCCACGAGGCGCCGACGGTGTCGTACGGCTCGGCCGAGTTCGTGGCCCAGGAGGAGCTCGATCGCACCCGCGGCTTCTGGTGGTCGCCCGACGGCCAGCGCCTGCTGGTCCAGCGCACCGACGAGGCCGCGGTCGAGACCCTGCACGTCTTCAACCCGGTCCAGCCCGAGCAGCCGCCCACCGCCTTCCGCTACCCGCGCGCCGGCACCGCCAACGCCGACGTCAAGCTCGCGATCATCTCGGTCCGCGGCGGCGCGCCGCTGTGGCTCGACTGGGATCGCGCCGCCTTCCCCTACGTCCGCGACGTGCAGTGGCCGAAGGCGGCGCCGCCCACGCTGGTGGTCATGAACCGGGCGCAGACCGAGGCCCGCGTCCTCGCCGTCGACGTCCGCACCGGCAAGACCCGGACCCTGGTCACCGAGACCGATCCGGCGTGGGTCAACGTCCCCGACGGGCCACGCTGGCTGGCCGACGGCAGCCGCTTCCTGTGGGCCAGCGAGCGCAGCGGCGCCTGGCAGCTCGGCGTCCACGCCGCCGACGGCACCCTCGAGCACAGCCTCGCCTGGCCCGGCTTCAGCGGCGGCTTCCAGGTCGACGACGACACCGGCGAGGTCTGGCTCGACGGCTCGCCCACGCCCGTCGAGCGCCACGTCGGCCGCCTGGCGCCCGGCGCCCGGCAGGTCGAGCAGGTCACGACCGCGCCCGGGCTGCACGGCGTCATCGTCGGCAAGCGGGGCGGCACGCGGGTGATGGTGTCGACCACGCCCGACGGCGGGCGGAGCTGGGTCGCGTACCGGCGCGACGGCACGCGCCTGGGCGAGCTGCCGTCGGTGGCCGAGGACGCGCCGGCCCTGCCCGCGGTGGCGCTCGAGACCGTGACCGTCGACGGCCGCACCCACCACGTCTCGATCGTGCGGCCGCGCGACGTCCGCCCCGACCGCCGCTACCCGGTGGTGCTGCAGGTCTACGCCGGGCCCGGCGTGACCACGGTGTGGAACAACCCGCGCGGCCACTTCCGCGATCAGCTCCTGGCCGACGCCGGCTTCATCGTCGTCCGCTCCGACAACCGCGGCACGCCGCGCCGCGGCCGCGACTGGGAGCGCGTCATCAGCGGCGACCTCATCTCGATCCCGCTCGCCGATCAGATCGCGGTCCTCACCGCCCTGGGCGCCCGCCACCCCGAACTCGACCTCGAGCGGGTCGGCACCGTCGGCTGGTCGTTCGGCGGCTACTTCGCGGCGATGGCGGTGCTGCTGCGCCCCGACGTCTTCAAGGCCGCGATCGCCGGCGCGCCGGTCACCGACTGGCGCCACTACGACACCGCCTACACCGAGCGCTACCTGGGCCTGCCCGCCGAGAACCAGGCCGCCTACGACGCCACCAGCGCGATCGTCCACGCCGCCAGGCTGACGCGACCGCTCCTGCTCGTCCACGGCATGACCGACGACAACGTCTACGTCGTCCACACCCTGGCCCTGGCCGAGGCCCTGCTCCGCGCCGGCAAGGACTTCGATCTCGTCACCCTGGGCTCGACCCACATGGTCGTCGATCCGGTCGCCGACGCCGCGCTGCTCACCCGTCAGCTCGAGTTCTTCCGCACCCACCTCGGCCTGCCGCGGTGATCTCGCCCGCCGCCGACCGGCGCGCCGCCACCGCGGGGGGCGGCGGCGCGGGGCCGCCGGTGTCGCCGCCGCCCGCCGTGGTCTGGCGCGACGACCGCCTGGTCATCGTCGACAAGCCGGCGGGGATCGCGGTCCACCGCGGCTGGGCCGCCGGCGGCGACGACGACGAGCCCCTCCTGCAGCAGGTGCGCGACCTGGTGCGGGCGCGGGTGTGGCTGATCAACCGCCTCGATCGCGGCGCCTCGGGCGCGGTGCTGTTCGCCCTCGACGCCGAGGCGGCGGCCGCCGCCAGCGCCCTGTTCGCCGGCGGCGCCGTCGACAAGCGCTACCTGGCGATCACCCGCGGCCACCCGCCGGAGCACGTCGTCGTCGATCATCCGATCCCGCGCGCCCCCGGCGGCGAGCGGGTGCCGGCGGTCACCGAGCTGTGGCGCCGCGACACCTTCGGCCGCTACGCCCTGGTCGAGGCCCACCCGCGCACCGGCCGCCTCCACCAGATCCGCCGCCACCTCAAGCACCTCTCCTGCCCGCTCGTCGGCGACGTGCGCTACGGCAAGGGCGAGCACAACCGCCTCTTCCGCCGCGAGCACGGCCTCCACCGCCTCGCCCTGCACGCCGTCCACCTCGGCTTCGTCCATCCCATCACCGGCGCGCCGGTCGCCGTCGACGTGCCGCTCGCCGCTGACCTGGTCCACGCCCTCGCCAGCGCCCGCGCCGCCGCCGCCCGGGACGACGTGGCCGGCCCGCCCTGAACGAACGGTGAGCAATCTCCCCCGGTCGGCCTGAGCTCTTCACCGACCGCGGTCGGAGATTGCGGGAAACGAACGGCGAGCCAATCTCTCCGGTCGGCCTGAGCCGCCCGAGCGCCAGCGAGGGCGTGTCGAAGGCCGACAAGCCGCGGTCGTCGCGCGAATGATGTCGGGCGCTTGCCGACGCCGTTCGTTCGGAGCCCTTCACCGACCGCGGTCGGAGATTGCGGGAAACGAACGGCGAGCTGCATCTCTCCGGTCGGCCTGAGCCGCCCGAGCGCCAGCGAGGGCGTGTCGAAGGCCGACAAGCCGCGGTCGTCGCGCGAATGATGTCGGGCGCTTGCCGACGCCGT
>CAADGB010000182.1 GCA_900696455.1 uncultured delta proteobacterium | reverse complement strand
GCTGCTGGCGGCGGCGCTGGCCGCGGCGGCGTGCCGGACGCCCGCCCCGGCGGCGCCACCCGCGCCGTGGCAGGTAGTCGAGGTCGCGGGCGCGCCGCGGCCGCTCTACCTCTACCCCGAGCCCATCGAGCGCTACGCCCCCGACGATCGCGGCGCCTACGTCGTGCGCGTGCCCGACGGCCCGGAGCGCGACGCCGTGGTCGCGGCGGTGGGCGCCGGCGACGACCTCGTGGGCGTCGACGGCTTCGTGATCCGGCTCGACGCCGCCGGCCGCGACGCGCTGGCGGCGCGCGCCGGCGTGGCCGAGGTGGCGATCCTGCAGCCCGCCGATCGCCGCTCGCCCCTGGTCGAGGGCGCCGCCGAGGTCGCCGAGGTCCGCGTCGATCTGTTCGCCGACGCCCACGCCGACGAGGTCGCGGCGGTGGCGGCGTGGCTCGAGGCCCGCGGTGGCGGCGTGCTGTGGCGCGGCCGCGCCGCCCTGCGCGCGCGCGTGCCCCGCGCGGCCATCGCGGAGGCGTCGCGGCTCTCCCCGGTGCGGTGGATCGAGTAGCATCGGCAGATGCTGGTCCGTCCGAGCCGTCCCACCCTGCTGCTGCTGGTCCTCGCCGTGGCCCTGGCCACCGCCGCCTGCAAGAAGAAGGAGGGCGCCGCCGGCGCCGCGCCCGCGGGCCCGGTCAAGGTGACCGTGGCCCTCGACGACAAGGTCCTGACCGAGGAGCCGACCCTGGGCGCGCCGCGGCCGCTCGCCCAGCTCGTGACCCTGCCGCCGCTCGCCGGCTGGATCGCGATCGAGCTCGTCGACCGCAGCGGCAAGGTCCACGCCATCCTGGCGCCGGCCCAGCACCACGCCGGCGCGGTGCCGGCGCTGGGCGCCGACCAGGACGGCGCGGTGTTCGGCCTCCTGCGCGGCGGCAAGCTCGAGCAGCGGGTGACCGCAGTGACCCGCCTGACGGTCAAGACCCGCAGCGACGCCGGCAAGCCGGTGACCGGCATGGACCACGGCGGGCACGGCGACCACGGCGGCGGCGGCGACTCCAGCGGCGGCGGCGATCACGGCACCGGCGGCAACAGCGCCGACAAGGGCGTGCGCGCCACGCCCACCGCCGCGCTGACGATCGAGATCGAGAGCGCGGCCGGCACCGCGACCTTCACCGGCGACAAGATGGTGGGCCTGCCCGAGATCAAGGCCCCCACCGGCGACACCGAGACCCCGGGCTGGAACCTGATCGACGTGCTGGCCGCCGCCGGCCACGCGGACGTGACCTCGGTGACGCTGACCGACGAGGAGAACGCCTCGCTCAAGCTCGAGGGCGCCGACCTCGACCCGGCGAAGGCGCTCCTCTACCTCAAGCTCAACCGCTCGGGCGTCATCCGCTTCCGCGTCTTCCGCAAGGCCGGCGAGGTGTGGGAGGTCGGCGGCGAGCTGCGCGGCATCAAGCGGATCAAGCTCGGCGCCTGACGATCACCGCGCTCCCCCGGGGCCAGGCCGGGCGCGGCTCACGCGCCGGGCGCGCGGCGCCACGGCGGCGGGATGAGCCGGCGCTTGCCGTCGGCGGCCAGGGCCACCCCCGGCTCGTCGAGCTGCTCGCGGTCCCACAGCTTGCACGTCACCTGCTTGTGCTGCTGGTCGAGGGCCTCGCAGTAGTTGGTGAACTCGCAGCGCCGGATCTCGGCGCCGGCGCCCATGCGCAGCTTGAGCCACCAGTCGGGGTCGGCCAGCGACTGGCGGGCCGAGGCCACGAGGTCGCAGTCGCCGTCGACCAGCGCCGCCTCGGCCCGGGTGAAGTCGCTGATGCCGCCGGCGCCGACCACCGGCGTGGTGTAGCCGGCGTCGCGCACCGCGGTCCGGATCGCGCGGGCCAGGGGCAGGTTACGGCCGAACGGGCCGCGGGCGTCGGAGTAGATCGTCGGCATGCACTCGTAGCCCGACGGCCCGGTGTAGGGGTAGACCGCCCAGCCGACCTTGGGCGGCTTCGCGTCCTCGAACTTGCCGCCCTTGGACACCGACAGGAAGTCGAGGCCGGCGGCGGCGAAGCGGGCGCCGAACCAGGCGGCGTCCTCGACGCGGTTGCCGCCCTCGATCACGTCGTCGCCGAGGAAGCGGCAGCCGAGCACGGTGCGCGGCGACAGCGCGGCGCGGGTGGCGGCGATGACCTCGAGCGGCAGGCGCGCCCGCTGCTCGCGCGCGCCGCCGTAGCCGTCGTCGCGGGTGTTGAGCGCCGACAGGAACGACGCCATCGTGTAGGCGTGGGCGTAGTGGAGCTCGACGCCGTCGAAGCCCGCGGCCTCGGCGCGCGCCGCCGCCGCCGCGAACAGCCCGGGCAGGACCCGGGGCAGCTCGGCGATGTGCGGCAGGTGGGTGTCGGTGACCCGCTCGCGGTAGCCGCGCTCGAGATCCTCGCGCTCGCGGACGTCGAGCACGGTGACCAGGGTCGCGTCGTCGAGGGCGGCGAGGCGCGCGCGCACCTCGGCCTCGTCGGCGTCGCGCAGCGCCGGCTCGCCGGCGAGCGCGGCCAGGGCCTCGCGGTGGCGAGGCGTGAGGGTCAGGAAGCGGGCCAGGAAGCGATCGCGCGGCGGCCGCCGGCGGATGGCGAGGAAGTCGATGAGCTGGATGAAGAGCAAGGTCTCGCCGCCCGAGGCCTCGTGCACCGCGGTCGCCAGCTCGCGCAACCCGGGCACGAAGCGATCGTGGCCGATGCGCAGGAGCGGCCCCGACGGGACGTCACGGATGCCGGTGGCCTCGACGACGATCACGCCCGGCCGGCCCTCGGCGAAGCGGCGGTACCAGGCGATGACGTCGGGCGTGACCTCGCCGCCCTCGGTGGCACGCCACGGCACCATCGCCGGCACCCAGGTGCGGGCGCGCGCGGTGCGAGGCCCGAGCGCGATCGGCGAGAACAGCCGCGAGGCGGCGGCCTCGGCGGCGGTGGGCCAGGTCGCGTCGGGCAGCGAGTGCTTGTGTCGCTCGGGGGGCTGCCACATCGGCGGGTTGATACCACGGCGAGGCCGGCTCATCGGTGCGCGCGGCGCCGGGCGCGGCGGGCGCGTCCCCGCGCCCCCGGCTGATCGCCGCTGATCGCCGTCGATCGGCAGGTGGGCGATCGCGGTGCGGCGCGGCCGGCCGTGGGCTAGAGCACCGAACGGGTTGACGTGCCTGCCGCGACGCGACCTTGCGGGCACCTCCAGGCGTACGTCCGATGCTCGCTCCTCACGTAGGGACACTACGCTCGTCGCTGCGCTTCGGGCGTGCGCCCGGATCTGCCTCACAAGTCCGCGTCTCGCGACAGCATTCGACCCGTTCGGTGTTCTAGGATCGGGCATGGCCGACCTCCAGCCGGGCTCGCCCGTCCCCGACGTCACCCTCCTGGGCCCCGACGGGCCGGTGAAGCTCAAGGACCTCGTGGGCGAGCGCGCCCTCGTCTTCTACTTCTACCCCAAGGACGAGACCCCGGGCTGCACCGCCGAGGCCTGCTCCTTCCGCGACCAGTACCAGGACTTCCTCGACGCCGGCGCCGACGTCGTCGGCGTCTCGCGCGACTCGGCCGAGTCCCACGAGAAGTTCGAGCGCCACCACCGCCTGCCCTTCCGCCTGTTCACCGATCCGGGCGGCGCCGCCGCGGCCGCGTTCGGCGTCAAGAAGACCTTCGGCCTCTTCGCCGGCCGGTCGACGTTCGTGATCGACAAGGCCGGCGTCATCCGCATGCGCTTCGACTCCCAGCTCCAGGCCCGCAAGCACGTCGGCGAGGCCCTCGAGATGGTGAAGACGCTGGCGACGGCGTAGCCTCCGGCCCCGGCCGGCCCCGGCCGGCCGCCACCCGGCGTACGATCGGGCCATGTCGACGATCGTGCTGTGCGCGTGGCTGCTGGTGGCGGCGTGGACGCCGGCCGCGGTGCCCGATCCGCGGCCGGGCGGGCTGGTGGTCGATCCGGCCGGCGTGCTCGACCCGGCGACGGAGGCCGCGCTCGACGCCCGGCTGCGCGCGCTGCGCGCCGACCGCGGCGCCGAGGTCGCGCTGGTCGTCCTCGACGACGTCGTGGGCGCGCCCAAGGCCTTTGCCACCGCCCTCTTCAACCGCTGGCAGCTCGGCGACGCCGCCCGCGACGACGGCGTGCTCGTCCTCATGGTCATGGGCCAGCGCCGCCTCGAGATCGAGACCGGCGACGGGATGCAGGCCGCGCTGCCGGCGTGGTGGCTGGCCGACCTCCAGGCCCAGCGCATGGTCCCGGCCTTCAAGCGCGGCGACTTCGCCGGCGGGCTGGGCGCCGGCATCGCCGGCATCGACGAGCGCCTGCGCGCGCTGCCCGGCGAGGGCGAGCGCGACACCGTCGCCGGCGAGTACCGCTCCGACGGCGAGGTGGTCACCCCGCCGGGCCCGGCCGGCGCGACCGCCCGCCCGGCCGCCGGCGACCTCGACCGGCCACCGGCGCCTGCCGACGGCCCCCGCGCCGGTGCGCCGGGGGGCGACGAGGACGGCGGCCTCGGCGCGCTCGAGGTCGCCGCCGGCGCCGGCCTGCTCGGCCTGCTCGGCGGCGGGGGCGTGGTGGCGCGGCGCCGGATCCAGCGCTACCGGCGGCGCTGCGTGGCCTGCCAGCGGCAGATGATCGCGCTCGACGAGGTCGCCGACGACGCCCACCTGACCCCCGGCCAGCGCACCGAGGAGCGCATCGGCAGCGTGGACTACGAGGTGGTGGTGTGCCCGGGCTGCCAGGCGACGCGCGTCCTCCGCCACGGCCGCTGGTTCACGGGCAAGAGCCGGTGCCCGGAGTGCCGCTACAAGACCCGGACCACGTCGAGCACGACCCTGGTCGAGGCCACCTACGATCACGGCGGGCGGATCGAGGTGACCGAGACCTGCGCCCATTGCCCTCGCCGCCACCGCTACACGCGCACGACCTCGGCCCTCACCCGCCCTTCGGAGTCCGACTCGTCGAGCTCGTCGTGGTCGAGCTCGTCGTCGTCCTCGTCGTCGTCGTCCTCGTCGGGCGGCGGCAGCTCCAGCGGCGGCGGCGCCGGCTCGAGCTGGTGAGCGACGGGCTGAGCCGAGCGCAGCGAGGCGGCTGGTCCGGATGAGATCGGACGAGCCCGTCTGCGGGCGAGGTCGATCGATCGAAGGAGAGCCTGGCATCGATTCGATGACAGGCTCTGAGGCGACAGGCTCAGGGCGCGGCCGGCAGCTCGACCCAGACCAGGCCGCGCAGGTCGCCGGCCTGGTAGCCGGTGGCCTCGTCCTGGGGGTAGCGCTCGGCGAGCGCGGCGGTGACGTCGGGCGCGAGCTGGGCGCCGTGGCAGGCCAGGCACATGGGCTGGACGACCAGGGGCTCGGCGTAGGCGGTGCGGCCGTCGGGCAGGCGGCGAGAGAAGCTGGCGCCGGCGAGGTCACGGCCGTCGGTGACCATCTTCTCGAACCGCGTCAGGGCCTCGGCGGTCCAGCCGGCGGCGCGGTTGGCGGGGTTGCGCGGCTTGCGGGTGGCGCGCCCGACCTCGACGCCGTCGACCGACAGGCCGGCGGCGATGGCCGGCGCCTCGGTGTTGCAGACCGCGATCGCGCCCGGGATCCCGCTGGCCAGCTCGGCGGTGAGGCGGCCGACGAGCTGCTTCTTCAGCTCGGCGACCACGCCGCGCCCCCGCGCCAGGTCCTCACCCGCCGGCGGCGCCACCGGCGCCGCGCGCTCGCGGCAACCGGCGGCCGCGACCGCGACCAGCGCCGCGACCAGGCCGAGGCCCGGACCCCGCCGCCGCGCCACCGTCGCGCTCACGCCGCACGCAGCGCGGCGACGACCTTCTCGACCGCGTCCTTGGCGTCGCCGAACAGCATGCGCGTCACCGGCTTGTAGAACAGCGGGTTGTCGACGCCGGCGTAGCCAGCGGCGCGCGAGCGCTTGTTGACCACCACCAGCTTGGACTTCCAGACCTGCAGGACCGGCATGCCGTAGATCGGCGAGCCCGGATCGTCCTCGGCGCCGGGGTTGACGATGTCGTTGGCGCCGATCACGATCACCGCGTCGGTGGCGGGCAGGTCGGCGTTGATCTCGTCCATCTCGAGCACGATGTCGTACGGCACCGAGGCCTCGGCCAGGAGCACGTTCATGTGCCCGGGCAGGCGCCCCGCCACCGGGTGGATCGCGAAGCGGACGTTGACGCCGCGCGCGCGCAGGAGCTCGGTCAGCTCGCGCACCGCGTGCTGGGCCCGCGCCACCGCCATGCCGTAGCCGGGGACGATCACGACCTGCTTGGCCTCGATCAGCTTGCCGGCCAGGGTCGCGTGGTCGATGTCGGCGACCTCGCCCGCGGGCTGGGCCCCGGGCGCGCCCTTGGGCGCCTCGGCGCCGAAGCCGCCGAAGATGACGTTCCAGATCGAGCGGTTCATCGCCCGGCACATGATGTAGCTGAGGATCGCGCCCGAGCTGCCGACCAGCGCGCCGGTGATGATGAGCAGGTCGTTGCCGAGCATGAAGCCGGCCGCCGACGCGGTCCACCCCGAGTAGCTGTTGAGCATCGAGACCACGACCGGCATGTCGGCGCCGCCGATCGCCGCGACCAGGTGGACGCCGAGCACGCACGCCACCGCGGTGCCGCCGGCCAGGGCCCAGGTCTGGCCGCCGCGGGCGTAGAGCACGGCGAAGACGATGATCGCCGTCAGCATGCCGAGGTTGAGCCAGTGGCGCGCCGGCAGGAGCGTGGGCCGCCCCGACACCGAGCCGCGCAGCTTGAGGAAGGCCAGCACCGAGCCGGTCAGCGTGATCGCGCCGATGACGACGTCGATGTAGACCTCGATCAGCATCTTGAGCGGCAGGTTCGCGCCGCTGGCGGCCTCGGCCAGGCCGGCGTGCTTGGCGGCGGCGAGCTGGATCGAGTAGCCGACCAGGACCGCGGCCATGCCGACGAAGCTGTGCAGGAGCGCGACCAGCTCCGGCATCTGGGTCATGCCGACCCGCGCCGCCATCACGCCGCCGATGGCGGCGCCGATGCCGATCGAGGCGATCAGCCAGGCGCTCGGATCGGGGCCCTTGATGCTGAGCGTGGCGACGATGGCGATGGCCATGCCGATGATGCCGTAGACGTTGCCGCGGCGCGCGGTCTCCTGGCTGGACAGCCCGCGCAGGGACAGGATGAACAGGACCGCGGCGACGAGGTAGGCGAGGACGGCGAGGGAGTCTGCGAGCGACATCGGCCTACTTCCTGAACATCGCGAGCATGCGGCGGGTCACCAGGAACCCGCCCGCGATGTTGATCGTGGCGAACAGGGTGGCGGCGACCGCGACCACGACCGAGGCGTCGAGGTCGGCCTGCCGCGCCCCCAGGATGCCGCCGACGACGATGATGCCGCTGATGGCGTTGGTCACGCTCATGAGCGGGGTGTGGAGGGCCGGGGTGACGTTCCACACCACCTGCCAGCCGACGAACACCGCGAGCACGAACACCGTGAGGTGCTGGAGCAGGGCGGCGGTGTCGGCGCCGACCGTGGCGTCGGCCTGGCCGAAGCGCAGGCCCATCCACGCCAGGGCGGCGACGATGCCGACGAGCGACATGACCATGGCCGCGGTCTTCGACGGCGGCGCCGGTGGCGCGCCGTGGCCGTGGCCGCGGCCCTTGACCACCGCCGGCTCGTGGGCCGGCTTGGGCTCGACCCGCGGCGCCGGCGCGGGCGCGGCCGGCCTGGGCTCGACCCTGGGCGGCGGCGGCGGCCAGGTCTTCTCGCCGCCGTGGGCGACGAGGGCGCCGCGCACGATGTCGTTGCCCTGGTCGACCTTGAAGCCGGCGGCGCCGCCCATCTCGTCGAGCAGGTGCCACAGGTTGGTGCCGTACAGCTCGCTCGACACGTTGGCCATGCGGCTGGGGAAGTCGGTGTAGCCCACGACCGTGACCCCGCCCGGCGACACGATCTCCTGGCCGGGCTGGGTCAGCTCGCAGTTGCCGCCCTGCTCGGCGGCGAGGTCGATCACCACCGAGCCCGGCTTCATGGCCGCGACCATGTCGGCCAGCCACAGCTTGGGCGCCGGCTTGCCCGGGATGAGCGCGGTGGTGATGACGATGTTCACCTCCTTGGCCTGGGCCCGGAACAGCGCCATCTCGGCGTCGATGAACTCCTTGCTCATCTCCTTGGCGTAGCCGCCCTGCCCCTCGCCCGACTCCTCGATCTCGACGGTGAGGAACTCGGCGCCCAGCGAGCGGATCTGGTCGGCGACCGAGGGCCGGACGTCGAAGGCGCGGACGATGGCGCCCAGCCCCTTGGCGGCGCCGATCGCGGCGAGGCCGGCGACGCCGGCGCCGATGATGAGGACCCGGGCCGGCGCGACCTTGCCGGCCGCGGTCATCTGGCCGGTGAAGAAGCTGCCGAAGCGGTTGGCGGCCTCCACGACGGCGCGGTAGCCGGAGATGTTGGCCATCGACGACAGCGCGTCGACCTTCTGCGCCCGGCTGATGCGCGGGATGCAGTCCATGGCCAGGACCGTGGCGCCGCGATCGCGCAGGGCCTCGACCAGCTCCGGGTGCTGCGCCGGGAACAGGAACGAGACGACGGTCTGCCCGGCGCGGGCCAGCGCCGCCTCGTCCAGGGTCGGCGGCCGCACCTTGAGCAGGACGTCGGCGTCGCGCCAGACCTCGGCCGCGGTGGCGGCGAGGCTCGCGCCGGCGTCGGCGTAGGCCTGGTCCGGGTAGCTGGCGCCATCGCCGGCGCTGCGCTCGACGACCACCTCCCACCCGGCCTTGATCCAGCGGGCGACGGTGGTCGGCGACGCGGCGACACGGCGCTCGTCGGGGCGGGTCTCCTTGACGATGCCTAACTTCATCGCTTTGGGGGCCGACGATGCCCGCAGCCGGTCCGTCACGCAAGGGTGTGCGGTGCTACGTTTCGGCGCAGGCAGGCGTCCGCCGGGGCGGTCAAGCGCGCGGATGATCCGGGTTCGGGACGCTCGGCGGCGTCAGCGCGGCCGGGGCAGAGGCGATCGCCGCTCAGACCGCCGCCGCCCAGGCCTCGAGGTCGAGATCGAAGGCCCAGCGACCGCGGCGGGTGGGCTCGTCGAGGGCGCGGGCGAGCCGCGCGAGGAACTCGCGGCGCGGGATCTCGTAGGCACCCAGGCGCTCGAGGTGCTCGGTGTGGACCTGGCAGTCGATGAGGGTGATGCCCCAGGCGTCGAGCTGCGCCACCGAGGCGGCGAACGCGATCTTGGAGGCGTCGGGGGCGTGGGCGAACATCGACTCGCCGAAGAAGCACGCGCCCAGCGACACGCCGTAGAGGCCGCCGACCAGCCGGTCGCCCTGCCAGGCCTCGAACGAGTGAGCGAAGCCGAGCTCGTGCAGGCGCCCGTACGCGGCCAGCATGTCGGGCACCAGCCAGGTGCCGTCCTGGCCCGGGCGCGGGGTCTCGGCGCACGCCGCCAGCACCTCGGTGAACGCCGTGTCGATCGTGAGCCGGTACGGCCGGCGGCGGATCGCCTTGCGCAGCGAGCGGTTGATGACCAGGTCGCGCGTGGTCATGACCATGCGCGGATCCGGCGAGTGCCACAGGATGGGCAGCTTGGGCCCGTACCAGGGGAAGATGCCCTGGCTGTAGCCGAGGAGCAGGCGCTGGGGCGTGAGGTCACCGCCGACGGCGAGCAGGCCGTCCTCGGCCAGCTCCACCGACGGGAACACCAGGCGCTTGTCGAGCCGGAAGACCGGCATGGGTCGGCATCATTCTACCCGACCGCCGCGCCGCCGCCGGCGCGTGGTACCAGGAGGCATGCGGGATCACGCGCGCGCAGGACTGGCGCTGGCCACCGCCGGGGTGGCCCTCGCGCTCGCGATCGGGCTCCGCGCCGAGCGCCTGGCCGGCGACGCCGCGGCGCCGGGGCTGGTCTTCGTCGTCGACGTGCCGGAGCTCGCGCTCGAGGAGCTGGACCCGGCGACCATCGCCGAGGTGTGGCGGCGGCGGCTGCGCGGCGCCACCGTCCGCACCGCGCCGGCGCCGGCGAGCCACGGCGACACCGTCGGCATCCGGGTCGAGATCGGCGGCGAGCGCGACGTCGAGGAGGTGCGCGCCGCCCTCGTCGCCAGCGGGCGGTTCGAGCTGCGGTGGGTCCGCGACGGCGCGGCGGTGACGGCGGGCTGGTACCAGGCGGTCAAGGACCGGCGCGTCGACGGCGTCCCGCCCGAGGTCGAGGCCCACCCCGACGCCTGGATCGACCAGCGGGGCCGCGAGCACTTCGATTCGTACCTGGCGGCGCCCACGGTCGAGGCGCTGGCGCAGGCAGTGACGGCGCTCGCCGCGGCGCACCCGCTCGACGTCGACGAGGAGATCGTCCTCGAGCGCGTCTGGCCGGTGGCCGGCGACCGCGCCGCGCGGCCGCACGTCCGCACCTACCTGGTCGATCGAGCCCCCGTGCTCACCTCGGCGCAGGTCAGCGGCGCCTCGGTCGCCCTCGATCAGTACACCCGCCGGCCCGAGGTCCTGCTCGAGCTCACCCGCGGGGGCGGCGAGATCTTCGCCGACCAGACCGCGGCCGGGGTCGGCCGCAAGCTCGCGATCGTGATCGAGGGCGAGGTCGTGTCGGCCCCGATCGTCGCCGGAGCGATCACCGGCGGCCGCGTGACCATCACGATGGGCGGAGGGGATCCCGCCGACCAGGAGCGGCAGGCCTACGCCCTGGCCACGGCGCTGACCGGCGGCGGCTGGCTCCCGGGCGGCTTCGTCGCCCGCCTCGTCGAGCGACACGCGCCCGCGCCGACGCTGGTGTGGGGGCTCCGCGGCGGCCTCGCCGCCGTCGCCGGGATCCTGGCCTGGCTCGTCGCCGCCCTGGCCGCGCGCCGGCGCTGGTTCGAGCCGGCGCCGGCGGTGAGCGCCGGCCCCGCGCGGTGGGACGCGGTCGTCGCCCCCGTGCTCGTCACGCTCGGGCTGCCGCTGCTCCTCTGGTACGCCGGCGGCGAGCTGCTCCTCCCGGGCCTGGACCGCGAGGCGCTCGGCGAGGTCCTCGGCGCGGGCGGCGGCCGGGACGCCCGCGCGCCGTTCGGCGTCCTCGCCATCGGCCTGGGGCCCGTGGTCGCCGCGTTCTTCCTCGTCGAGCTCGCGGCGCTCCTCGTCGAGCTGCTGGTCCCGTCGCGTCGCGGGCGCCGCCTGGGCACCCCGGCCGAGCGGCGCCGGCTCGACCTCGCGGCCTGGCTGCTGGCCACCGGGCTCGCCGCGCTCCAGGGCCACCTCGTCGCCAGCTTCCTGGGTGCGAGCGGCCTGATCGACGGCGGTCCGGGGGCGCACGCGGTGGTGGTGCTCAGCCTGGTCGGCGGGGTGATCGTCCACGTCGTCGCCGCCGAGCTGATCACCCGCCGCGGCCTGCTCAATGGCTACCTGGTGCTGGTCGCGGCCGGCCTGTTGACCTGGCTCGTCCCCTTGGTGGGCCCGGCGCTCGACGGCGACGCCCTCGAGGCGCGGACGCTGCTCCCGGTCCTCGCCGCGTGCGGCCTGGCCGCGGTCGTCGCCACCCGCCTCCGCACCGTCGACGGCGGGCCCCGCCTGCCCTACACCGGCGTGATCCCGGTCGCCTTCGTCCAGCAGGGCTGGGCGCTGCTCGCGCTGCCCGCGCTGTGGTGGCCGTGGCTGGCGGGCTGGCTCGTCGCGGCCCGATCGTGGCTGCTCGTCGTCGAGCTGGGCGCGCTGGTGTCGCTCACCGCCCTCCTCCTGTGGGCGAACCCGCGGGCGTGGTCGCGCCATGGCGTGGTGGCGACGCTCGCCTTCCTCGCGCTGCTCGCGCTGCTCTCGCTCGGGGGCGACGAGACCACGCGGAGCGCGACGCCGGCGCTCGGCGGCGTGACGCTCGGCGTGGTCGGCGCCGAGCTGTGGGTCGGCCTCGCCGCCAGGGCCCGCCTGATCGCGCCGGTGACGGTGATGACCGTCCACGACGTCGAGCCCGCGGACCTCGCCGCGGCGCGCCTGACCGCCGCCGGCATCCCGCACGCCGTGCTCGGCGTCCGCGCCCGCGCCGCGCTCCGCCTCCTCGCCGCCTACGCGCCCATCGCGATCCGCGTGCCCGAGGATCGCGCCGCCGAGGCGGCCGCGGCGCTGGCGCGCGGCGGCGGCGACGCGGGCTGACGCCGCGATCAGGCCACCGCGCGGCGGACCAGCGCCTGCAGCTCGCGCTCGATCGCCGTCATCGTCGCGCGCGCCGGCGGCGCGACGAAGCCGAGCTCCACCTCCTGGCGGTCGACGCCGTCGACCTCGACCTCGACCGCGATCCGGCACGGCCGCGGCGCGCCCGGGCGATCGCCGAGCTGATCGACGAGCCCGTCGGGCGCCAGGATGCGGCGGTGGAACACGGCGGCGCCGGCCCGCGGGCCGAGCCCCCAGGCGCCGCCGTGGGCCTCGACCAGCGCCGGCACGCCGCAGGCGATCGCGTCGTGGAGCGCGTCGGCCTTGCCGCGCATCGTGACGACCTCGCGCCGCGGCTCGTCGTCGTACAGCTCGGTGCCGTGCGCGCTCGGCGCCTGGAGCTGCCACCGCCAGCACGCGCCCTCGGCCGCCAGCGGCCGGGTGTGCGGCACCGGGCGCAGCCACAGGTCGACGTTGCGCAGCCCGCCGCTGTAGCGGCGACGCCGCACCGGCTGCGCGCCGTCGACGAGGCCGGCGGCGCGCGCCGCGTCGACCCACCGCGACGCCGCCTGCCCGCTCGACTCCCAGGCCAGCGTGCGCCCGAGCGCGCAGCCCTCGCCGTCGACCTGCGCGTACAGCGTGTGATCGAAGCCGGCGCGGGCCGGGACGGTGCCGTCGTGGACGTGCACCGTCGGGAAGAAGAGCGCGTCGGGCTCGCGCGACGGGAAGGTGAGCGCCATCGGGTGGATGGCCTGGGCCCGCGACGCCGCCGACGACCACGGCCACCACCAGCGCCGGCGCCGCCGGTGCCCGGGCGCGAGCTGGAACACCGCGAAGCTCCAGTCGTCGTACACCGGCCGGGCCTCGAACAGGACCGGCGGCACGCGGAAGCGCGGATCGAGGCGCGCGAGGTCGGCCCGCGCCGGCACGAACGACGCCTCGAACGAGCCGACCTGGTGGACCGCCAGCGTCGGCCCGCCGCCGCGGCTGGCCGCGAGCATCGGCCCGCGCGACGCCTGCGGCTCCGGGAACGCGCGCGCCAGGTCGGCGAACAGCCGCGGGTACGGCGACAGGTCGACGAACGCGACCGCGTCCTCGGCGACCGCGCCGCCGGCGCCGCGCGCCACCGGCAGCGGCAGCACCATCGCCACGGCCTCGTCGAGCTCGACGTTCATGGCGTAGGCGAGCGCCTGACGCCCGCCGCCGGCGTGGCGAGCGAAGATCTGGGTGCCGCTCACCCCGGCCACCGTCCGCGAGAAGCAGCACATGGCGCGATCATGCCACGGCGCGCGACGGCCACGGCGCGCGGGGCGCGGGGCGCGGGGCGCGATGCGCGTGGACCGCGGCGCGCGGGGCGCGATGCGCGATGCCCGTGAACCGCGGCGCGCGGGCCGCGATGCGCGTGGACCGCGGCGCGGGCGCGGCGTGCGGCCATGAACGCGCGGCCCCCGGGGCGCGCGCGGGTCGCCGGCTACGGTCGCTTCATCAGGGCGGCGATGAGTGCCATCGCGTGGGCCCGCGGCGCGGTCAGGCGCAGCGCGCCCGGGATGACGATCGACACCTCGTCGCCCAGGTGCTCGACGGTCAGCGCGACCGGGCCGAACTCCACCTTCATCGTCACGCCGCGGCTGGCCGGGACCTCCGGCGATCGCAGCGCGACCTGGCTGCCCTGCGCCAGCTCCAGCGGCGGCGGCTCGGGCTCGGGCGGCGCCTGCAGCGGCAGCGGCCGGACCTGCGCCGCCCGCGACGCCAGCGCCGCCTCCCGCGCGGCCTCCACCTGCGCGCGGGTCACCCGCGGCTGCGGCTTGCGCGTGATGCTGTAGCGGGTGTCGTCGTCGGCCACGGCACCTGGAATGGTACGGGATCCAGGCGGCCGATCGCCATCATCCCGTTCGGGCTAGGCCGGCTTCGCAGAGGGCCGCTCCTCCGGACCGCCCGCGCCGCGTCTGATCTCAAGGGCTTGCACGGTGGGTCGCCCCGCCAGCGCGCCAGCAGCACGGATGGGTGGCACGGTCGCCGCGGGTGAGTGGCACCCCGGCGGGCCAGGATCCCGGTGGGAGGATCCCGGTGGGTGGCACCGCCTGCGTATCTGGCTGCCGCGACGGGGCGTGGCGGTGGGTGGCACCGCGACCGCGGCGAAGCTCCGATCGCCGGCCGCACGACGCGCAGGCTCGGCCACCAGCTATTGACACGGCACAACCACTCGACTAGAAACCATGGACCTCGCGTTCGAGGACGCGGGCGGATAGCTCAGCGGAAGAGCATTGCCCTTACAAGGCAGTGGTCGCAGGTTCGAACCCTGCTCCGCCTACGAGCCTGAAAATCTGGAGCGGTAGTTAAGTTGGTTATAACGCCGGCCTGTCACGCCGGAGGCCGCGGGTTCAAGTCCCGTCCGCTCCGCCAGCGCCCCCTTCGCAAGAAGGGGGCGTTTCGCGTTGTCGGCGTCGGCGATCCTCCACGATCGGCGATTTCGGGTCCGGACGGGTCTTGCGCCCGCGGCCTCCGGTCCGGTTGTCGTCGGCGGGACGCCCAGAAACCGATATTCGTTGCCACACCGTTGCCACGAATCATGGCGGTACGAGACGATCCAGCGCACTACCTTGACGAAGTTGGTCACGACCCAGCACAGCCATCTCCGCGGGTCGTACCACTTGAGCTTCTTGCACTTGCGTTCGCGCTCTTCGACCCATTCCGTGACAGGCCGCGAGACCTTCTCCTCGATCCACTCTGTGATCTGGGTACAGACCTTGGCCATTCGCTCTCCCAGTTTCGCGGGTCAGAAGGTCGAGAACAGTGTCACCGCGGCACCACCTGGCAGAGGCGACACCGTTACCGACGGTGAGGTCTCGCGTGATCGTCGATTGGCTCTGTGGGCTGCGCGGGGCGCATCCACCAAGTCCCAGAGACCGACCGTGAAAGCCACCGTCCCCGCAGCCGCGAGAAGCACTCCGGGAACCAATGCGCGATCATCGTCGTAGGCATCGAACGCGAGATAGATTCCGCCGCCTGCAGCGGCGACTCCGGCCCCGCGAACGGCCGTCCAAAGAAGAACGTGCCGTCGCGAGCGCGTCGAATCGCGGCGCGGCTCAGCGGTGGTTGGCGACGGTCGGGACCTCGACGCCGCCGGAGGCCTGGAGGGCGAGGGCGTCGGGGTGGGCGCGATAGTGGGCGCGGACGGCGGCGGCGAGGGCGGCCTTGGTGGCGTCGTCGACCGGCGCCGGGGCGGCGGCGGGCAGCGCGGCGACGAGGGCGTCGAGGAGCTCGCCCTGGGGCGGCGGCAGGCGCTCGCGCCACGACGACAGCAGCGCGCGATCGACGTGCGACGGCAGCGAGCCCAGGATCCCGACGTCGTTCTGATCGTGGACGAGCAGGCCCGAGGTGGTGCCGCGATCGAGCGTGAGCACCTGGAAGAGGTAGAGCGTGTGGTAGGCGAGCTGGCGGGCGCGCTCGTCGGCGGTGGCCGGGCCCAGGCCCGGCAGGAGCCCGGCGAGGAGGCGAGCGTAGCCCCGGGTCGCGGCCTCGCCGACGGCGCGGGCCAGGGCGAGGTCGGCCTCGGCGTCGTCGGTCGCGTGGTCCTCGAGGTAGAAGTGGGTGGCGCCGCGGTGGCGCCCGAGCGCCGGGATCCAGAAGTAGCGATCGCCCTGCGCCCGCGCCCGCTCGTAGGCGGCGGGGGCGGCGGCGCGCAGCCCGGCCGCGAACGCCTCGGTCACCGCCGGATCGGGGATCGCCGGGTTGAGGTCGGCCATGACGCGCCAGTAGGCGCGGCCGCCGCGCAGCTCGGTCCAGCTCACGTGGACGTGCACCGACGGCGCCCGCGGGTGGCGGGGGTGGATGATCGTCGATAGCGCGGTCGCCGAGCCCAGCGCCCGCGCCGGCTCGTCGTCGTAGTGGACCTGCGAGACGTTGATCGACGCCCGATCGAAGGCCGCGCCGTCGCCGGTGGCCAGCCGGCTGCCGCCGCCGTGCCGCCCGCCGTCGCGCAGCCAGGTCACCGCCTCGAACCGCGCCGGCGCCCCGGCCACGGCCGCCGCCTCCTCCAGCGCCGCCGCGAACCCGGCCCGCAGCGCCTCGACCAGGGCGAGGGCGCGCGCCGCGCCGGCCGACGATGCGAGGATCGGTTCCACCCGATCACCGTACCATCACCCGCCCGCGTATCCTCGCGACCGATGGCAGCGCAGCTCGATCTCGTCCTCGGCCCGGTCGGCGCCGGCAAGTCCACGTTCGCCGCCGCGCTCGGCCTGCGCCAGCGCGCGCTCGTGCTGGTGCTCGACGACTGGATGGCGCGGCTCTACGGCGCCGACCCGCGGCCCGAGACCGATCGGATCGGCTGGTACCTCGAGCGCCGCGACCGCTGCCTCGACCAGCTCTGGCAGGTCGCGGCCGCCGCCTGCGACGTCGACGTGCCGGTCGTGCTCGAGCTCGGCCTCATCCAGCGCCGCGATCGCGACGCGTTCTACCGCCGCGTCGACGACGCCGGCTACCCGCTGCTCGTCCACGTCCTCGACGCCCCGCGCGAGGTCCGGCGCGAGCGGGTCCTGCGCCGCAACGTCGAGCGCGGGCCGACCTTCGCCCAGGTCGTCCCGCCCGAGATCTTCGAGCTGGCCAGCGACCTGTGGGAGCCGCCCGACGAGGACGAGGTCCGCGCCCGCGCGATCCGGTTCGCCTGAGCGGGCGCCCGGGCGCCCGGCCCCGCCCCCCCGCCTCTTCAGGGCGCGAACAACGCGCAGCCCTCGAGGAACAGATCGGAGATGCGGGCGGCGAGGTCGAGGGTGCCGCGCCGGTAGATCGCGCCGACCGAGGTGTCGCCGGCGCCCCACTCGACGACGTCGAGCTCGACGCCGCCGCCGGCGCCGGTGAAGCGATACGTGCGGTGATCGATCGTGCCGTCGTCGGCGAGAGCCAGACCGTCGGCGACGCCGGCGAGGTCGGCGCCGTAGGCGCGGCGCAGCGCGTCCAGGAGCTGATCGTGGACGATCGCCGGCAGCCCGGCGGCGGTCGTGACACGGGTGTCGGCGAGGAGCACGAACGCCGGGTCGGTGCGGAGCTGGAGGTAGTCCTCGGGCAGGAGGCAGGTCTCGGGCTCGACGGTGCAGGCGGCGAGGTCGCCGTCCTGGATCCGCGCCGCGATCGCGCCGGTCACGTGGTCGAAGATGGCGCCGTACGAGCTGTCGCCGACCCCGTACTCGAAGGCGATGAAGCGGCGGCGCGCGGCCGGCTCGGCCAGCCAGGTCACCTCGACCACGCCGCCGTCGACCCGCGCCAGCGCCTCGGCCGGGGTCCGGACGTCGTCGTGCGCCGACTGCTGGACCGCGACCACCAGCCGCTCCTGGTCGGCGGCGGTGAGCCAGTCGAGGCGCGCCGCCGTGATCGAGTTGTGGTTGATCGGGGTGAGCAGCGGGTTGCCGGCGAGGTCGCCGTAGGTGTCGCCGAACAGGCAGGCCGACGGCGCCGGCGCGCACCCGGCGCCCTGGCAGCGCGCGGTCAACCGGAAGCGACCGACGGTGGTGGCGGTGAAGCCCTTGACCAGCGCGCGATAGCGGCCGGCGCCGAGCGAGCGCTCGAGTCGCGAGTAGACCGTCCCGCCGTGGTCGTCGTTGCGCGCGAGGTACGGCCCCCAGCCGGTCGGGCCCTCGCGGTAGAGGTAGAGCACGGTGTCGACCTTGCGCTGACCGCGCACCGCGTAGCCGGTGGTCAGCTCGACCCGGGCGTCGCCCGACAGCTCGAAGGTCCAGGCGTGGTGGCGCTCGGTGAGGGTGAGCAGGGCGATCGCGGCCTCGTCCCAGGCGAGGCCGCCGTGGTAGGTCGGGTTGCGGAAGGAGTCGTCCTTGCCGTCGTCGAGCAGGGCCTCCTCCTCCTCCTCGCCCTTGTCGTCCACCAGGCACCCACCTCCGGCGGCGACGGCGGCGACGGCGGCGAAGACGGAGGCGAGGACGGACGCGAGAGCACCGGCTGGACGACGCATGGCGCGGGCTCCTCCAAGATGCGTGCCGCACGCGGCGACCGTCCCGTCACGGACGAGCCTGGAGTTCCAGCGGGTTGCGGCGGGCGGTCGCCGCGATCGGCGCCGGTGGCCACCCCGCTGGCCGGTCGCTGTCGTCGACGACGGCACCGCGACGGTCGGACCGGGCGCGGCGCCGCGCGCCGACGTGTCCTCGGCTACCGCCCGGCCCGTTCACGCGCCAACGCCCGCGACCCCACGATCACCTCGCTTGCACGCGACCGTGGCCGATGCTATCGGTGGAGCGTCGTGCGGATCGCCGCTTCGCCCCTGCGCAAGACCTGACGACGGTCGCTGACCGCGCGTTCACCTGTCGTCTGTCTCGCGTGTGGCCCGGCCGGAGCCGGGCCGTCGTGGAGGAAGCCATGGACACGTCCGTCGTGATCGTCGAGATCCGCGCCGCCGAGGGCGGCGATGATGCCAAGCTCCTGGTCGAGGAGCAGCTCGCCATCTACGTCAAGCTGGGGGCCCGGAGGGGGCTTTGACCTCGAGATCTGCGACCAGCGCGTCGGGCTGGTGGTGTTCCGGGCCCGCGGCGCCGGCGCCGCCGCGCTGTTCGCGGCCGAGGCCGGCGGCCATCGCTGGCAGCGGGTACCTCCCACCGAGAAGCGGGGCCGGGTCCACTCGAGCACCGTGACCATCGCGGTCCTGCCCGAGCCAGCCCCGACCGCGCTCGAGCTCCCCGAGGCCGACCTCGAGTGGTCGACCTGCCGCGCCAGCGGCAGCGGTGGTCAGCACCTGCAGAAGACCGACAGCGCGGTCCAGGTCCGCCACCGGCCGACCGGGCTGATCGTCCGCTGCCAGTCGGAGCGTTCGCAGCACCAGAACCGCCTGGCCGCCCTCGCCACCTTGCGCGCGCGCCTCCTCGCGGCCACCGCCCACGAGGCCGCCGCCGCCCGGGCAGCCAGCCGCCGCGCCCAGGTCGGCACCGGCATGCGCGGCGACAAGCGGCGCACGGTCCGCGAGCAGGACGGGCAGGTCGTCGACCACGTCGACGGCCGGACCTGGCGCCTTCGCGACTACCGGCGCGGCACCTGGTAGCGCCGGCCTCGGATCAGGCGCCGACGACGCAGCGCCCGCCCAGCGCGCCGTCGCGGTCGGCGGCGCGAGATCGGCGGGCGGCGTCATTCCCGCGCGATGAGCGTGCGCTCGCGCTCGGAGCGGGCGATCGTCACCGCGCCCACCGAGTCGCTGAACATGTTGACCGCGGTCCGCGCCATGTCGAGCGGGCGGTCGAAGACGAAGAGCAGGCCCATGCCGAGGACGAGGTCGACCTCGGCGCCGGGGGGGAGCTGGCCCTGGACCGTGCGGAGGATGACGGCGATCGCCACCAGCGAGGCCGACGGCACGCCGGCCACACCGACGCTGGTGAGCAGCGCGACCACCACGATCAGGAGCTGCTGGGTGAGCGACAGCTCGACGCCGAAGGCCTGGCAGATGAAGACCGCGGCCACGCACTCGTAGAGGGCGGTGCCGTCCATGTTGACGGTGGCGCCGATGGGCAGGGTGAAGCCGGCGATCCGCGGCGACACCCCGGCCCGCTTCTCGACGCACTCGATCGTCACCGGCAGGGTCGCCGAGCTGCTGGCGGTGCTGAACGCGGTCACCAGCGCCGGCGCCATGGCCCGGTAGTGGGCCAGCGGCGACACCCGGGCGACGAGGTAGAGGATGAGCGGCAGGGTCACCAGGAAGTGGACGAGCAGGGCGGCCAGCGCGACCGCGGCGAAGGTGACGATGCCGGTGATGAACGAGGCGAAGCGGGCGTCGGGCCACAGGGTCGCGTACTGCTCGGCGAAGGTGCAGGCGATGAGGGCCAGGACGCCGATCGGGGCCAGGCGCAGGACGAGGTCGGTGACCAGGATCGTCAGGTCGTAGATCGCCTGGATCACGTTCTCGAGCGCCGCCCGCCGCTCGGGGGCGATGCGGCCGAGGAAGAACCCGGCGACGATCGAGGCCACGATCAGGCCGATGAAGTTGCCGGCGCTGGCGGCGGCGACCAGGTTGGACGGCACCATGCTGCGGAAGATGTCGAGGAAGTCGGCGAGGCCGCGGCCCGCGACCTTCTTCGCGACCTCGCCCTGCTCGCCCTGGAACGCCGACAGGTCCTGGCCCTCGAGGATGCCGGCGCCGCTCTCGGTCAGGCCCGGCGTGAAGAGGTTGACCAGGACCAGCCCGGTGACGATCGCGATCGCGCTGGTGGCCAGGTAGTAGCCCAGGGTCTTGCCGCCGAGGCGGCCGAAGTCGCGGTTGCCGCCGATGCGCGTGACCGCCAGCAGGATGCTGGTGGTGATGAGCGGGATCGTGATCGCGAACAGCGCGTTCAAGAACAGGTCGCCGAGCAGGTCGAGGATGGCGAACAGCGCGTGATCGCGGACCAGCGCGCCGCCGGCGACGCCGCGCGCCGCGGGCGCGGCCTCGCCCGGGATCTGGCCGACCGCCCACATCCCGAGCACGAGCCCGACCACCGCGCCCGCGAACAGGCCGGTGAAGACCTGGGCGTGCAGCTTCCAGCGCCAGGGTCTCCAGCGGGCCGGCGCCGGCTCCGCCGCTCCGGGCGTCGCGTCCTCCATCGCCCCTGCATACCGCGGCCGGCGGCGCGATGGGAGCCCGCGGCGACAGATCCATCGGGACCGTCGAACCGTCGCTGCGGAACTTCGTCATCGTCGGCCGCGCCGCCAGGACGTAGACGCAAGTCCATGGACCTCGACTTCGATCTCTTCGACCGCCGTGACCACGATCGCGCTCGCTCGCGCCGCCGGCGCGACGACCACCGCGACCGCGACGACCACCGCGACCGCGACGACCACCGCGACCGCGACGACCACGCCGCCGCGCGCACGCGCCGGCGGCGAGACGAGCACGACGACCGCGACGACCGCGGCGACCGCGCGCGTCGCCGTCCGGGCGCGTCCGAGCGCGGACCCCGGCGTGACCAACGGCGACCGTGGTGGGACCGGCGGAGCCACCGCCACCTGTTCTCGTGGGGCCTGCTCGCGGGCGGCGCCGTGCTGCTCGCGCTCGCGCTCATCGCCCTCGCCTCGGCGTTCGGGGTCTGGGGGTACGTCGCCGACGCCTACTTCGCCGCCGGCGCCGCGGTGCTCCCGTCGTCGTGGCACGACGCCTGGTCCGCGCTACCCGGGGTCGCGCACGTGGCGCTCGGCCTGGGGGCGCTGTTCGTCGTGGTCGGAGCAGCGGGCGAGCTCCTCGACTGCTCGGGGGATGCTACGGTCCCGGCGATGGAGTGGTTGAACTACCACCACCTGCTCTACTTCTGGATGGTCGCGCGCGAGGGCAGCCTCGCCGCCGCCGGCAAGCGGCTCCGCCTGTCACAGCCGACCTTGTCCGGCCAGATCCGCAAGCTCGAGGAGTCGCTGGGCGAGCGCCTGTTCGAGCGCCAGGGCCGCGGCCTGGTGCTCACCGAGATCGGCCAGGTCGTCTATCGCTACGCCGACGAGATCTTCACCGCCGGCAACGAGCTACTCGACACCGTGCGCCGCCGCCCGCGCGGCCGCGCGTCGCGCCTCGTGGTCGGCCTGGTCGACGCCGTCCCCAAGCTGCTGGTGCGCGAGCTCATCGAGCCGGTGTTCCACCTCGGCGAGCCGATCCACCTCGTCCTGCACGAGGACCCGCTGGAGCGCATGATCGAAGCGCTGGGCCGCCACCAGCTCGACGTCGTGATCTCCGACGCGCCGCTGCCTCCGGGCGGCGTCATCCGCGCCTGGGACCACGCGCTGGGTCAGAGCAACGTCACCGTGCTCGGCACGCGCCCCCTGGCCACGGCGCGGCGCCGGGGCTTCCCGCGGAGCCTCGACGGCGCGCCGCTGCTCCTCCCCCTGGCGTCGACCGTGCTCCGCCGCAACCTCGACGCCTGGTTCGCCAGCCTCGAGATCCGGCCGCAGGTGATCGCCGAGGCCGAGGACGCCGCCCTGCTCCAGGCCTTCGCCGCCGATGGCATGGGCCTCATGTTCGCGCCGGCGGCCGTGGCCGGCGTGATCGGGCGCCGCTACGGCCTGGTCCCGGCCGGCACCACCGACGCCGTCCGCGAGCGCTACTTCGCCATCACCGGCGAGCGGCGTCTCGTCCACCCGGCGGTGCTCGCGATCCGCCAGGCCGCCCACGACCGCCTGTTGCCCAGCACCTGACCACGACGGTGCGCGGTGATCACGATCCGCCGCGGCCGACGCGGTGCCGGCAGCCGGCGCGGCCGCGCGCCCGTCACCACGCCTGCGACGCGGCGCGGCCGTGGGCCTTCTTGGCCATGTCCTTGCGGCGCTTGGTCCACTCGCCGTCGCGCTCGACCTCCGCGGCGTCCTCGTCGGCCGCCTCGGCGAAGGCGTCGAGCTTGTCCGACCGGTACTTCTTGCCGGCGTGGCGCAGCTCGGCCGCGTTCTGCTCCAGCACCCGGCGGGCGTCGGCGGCCTTGCCCTGATCGCGGAGCGCGATCGCCTCGCGCTGCTTCTCGTTCGCCAGCGCCTCGACCACGCCGACCATGACCCGCTGGTTGGCCGCCTTCTCCACCGCCGCCGCCGAGCGATCGAACGACACCGCCACCGCGCTCGCGACCTTGCCGGTCTTCTTCGTCGCCAGGTTGCGGTAGGCGACCGCGACGTCGGCCAGCTTCTTGCTCTTGCCGGCGCCGCCCTTCGGCACCGCGACCTCGACGATCACGTTCTTGCGCTGCTTGCCGTAGATCTGGGAGAGCTTGAGCTCGGCCTTCTGACCCTTGATCGAGACCGGGCGGTTGAGGCCGCGCAGCGGCTTGACGCCCGGCGCCAGCTCGATCTCGATCACCACGTCGCTGGCCACCACCGACATGACGTCGCCGAGCTCGGCGGCGAACAGGCTCTCGAGGTGGTCGGGGGTCTCGGCGAAGCCGTGGTTGCCGTCGCTTGCCAGCGCGAGCTGGGTGAGGAGGTCCTCGTTGTAGCCGAGGCCGAGGCCGATCGTGGTCACCGGGATGCCGAGGCGGCCGGCCTCGACGCCCAGCGCCGCCAGCTCCGCCGGCGAGCTGGGGCCGACGTTGGCCTGGCCGTCGGACAGCAGGATGAGGCGGTTGACCTTGGTCCGGTCGAAGTGCTCGCGGACCTGGCCGAGACCGGTGTTGACACCGGCGTGGAGCGCGGTCATGCCGCGGTCGCTGATGGCCATGATGCGGCGGCGGATGGCCGCGGGGTCGGTGACCTTGGTCGCCGGCACCAGGGTCTCGACCACCGAGTCGAAGGTGACGACGCTGAGGGTGTCCGCCGGCCCCAGGCGATCGACCACCATGAGCGCGGCGGTCTTGGCCCGCTCCAGCCGCTCGCCGCGCATCGAGCTCGAGCGATCGATGACCAGCCCGAGGTTGACCGGGGCCCGGGTCCCCGTCGGCTCGAAGCCGGTGATCGCGATCTCGATGTAGGCGCGGCCGTCCTGGTCCGCGATCATGATCGGCTCGCCGACGTCGATGTCGATGACGAGGTCCGAGGGCTTGGGCGCCTGGGCGGCGGCCGTGGTGGCGAGCGCGCACACGGCGGCGCACCCGAGCGACACGAGGCGGGTCGGGGGCATGGTCCGGCTAGCAACGCACCAGCCCAAGGGCCGATCTAACGCCGGTGTCAGGGCCGGGTCAGGGTGCGGCGGGGGCAGTCGGGAGCCGCGAACGGGCCAGGAGCACCTGGACGCCGGCCGCCCGCCCGGCGTCCAGGGACCCGCATCGTCCCTACAGCGCGCCGATCGCGCGCGCCTGCGTCGCCGACATGTAGAGGTGACGACCGGCGCCGGCGCGGTGCGGGCCGCCGGCGAGCCCGGTCAGGTCGCGCACGTTGAGCGCGCCGGTGAAGACGAGCTGGGGCTCGATCCCCGACGCGGTGAGCGCCTCGCGCGCCGCCGGCGGCGAGAACAGGAACTCGGCCGCCCCCGGGAAGCGGCAGTAGATCTCACCGTAGACGCCCTCGCTGGTCTCGCCGAAGGACATCCAGTGCACGGCGTCGGGCGCGCTGCCCGCCCCGACCGTGGGCCCGTCGGCGGTCTGGAACACCACCAGGTTGGCGCTCGGCGCGGGCACGGTCGCCGTGCCCGCGGTCGTCGTCACCGCCAGCGAGTCCACCGCGCCGAACGGGTTGTCGTCGCCAGGCTGACCGGTGACCCGGTAGCCCGTGCCGTCGTGGGTGGCGCGCCCGCTCGGCATGCGCGCGGTCACCAGGTCGAGCGGGCCGCGATCGAGGCTCGAGAGCTCCTCGTCGAACGTCGCGTAGCAGTGCTCGTTGAGCTCGACCTCGGTCGCGGCCTCCGGCGGGAAGCGGACGTCGTACAGGCCGCGCGGCGGCAACTGCGTGCAGTCCACCCCGCCCGGGGTGTCCTCGCAGTACCGCACCTGCGAGATCAGGACCTCGGTGCGCGGCGCGGGCGTCGCGGTCCCGGCGCGGAAGGTCGCCGTACAGGCCACGGCCGCGACTCCGCTCCCGTCGCTGGGCTCGGACACCTGGACCACGGCCTCGAGCTCGGTCCCGGAGCAATCTCCGCTCCACCCCACGAACACGGCGTCCTGCGCAGGCACCGCCAGCAGCGAGACCGTCGTGGGCCAGAAGAGCAGCGTGATGCTCGACTGGCAGTCGCTGGGGCAGGTCCTGGGGCCATGTTCGACGACCCCAGGGCCCACGACCGTGACGTCGATGTCCACCTGGCCCAGGCCGCCAGACCCGCGGGGCTGGCCGCACGCGATCGCGGTGATGGTGGCGACGGTGAAGAGAAGCGAGCTACCGAGCTTCATCGAGTGACCTCCTCCACCGTGAAGAGCGAGCAGGGGGCCCGATCGATCACGGCGATCGTACGATCATGAACCAATCCGCTCCAGCCCGGCGCAACTCTTGGGATCTGCTGGGCGCACGCGGCCGTCCGGGAGACGAGCGGGCCGGACGCCCAGGGGTCGCGGGCGGGGCGCGCCACCGGCAGGTCCCATGGGACGGCGCCACCCGACCGCCACGCCGGGGCGGCCCTCACCGCGCGCGATGAGGGGTGGACCGGGCACGCGCCTTGCGTGAAGGTCGCGCCATGACCCGGCGGCCCCCGCCACCCGGCACCTCCACGCTCGCGGCGAGCGACACCCTCGCCTCCGGCGCCGCCGGCGAGGCCCGGGCGACGCCGAGCTCGGGGATCGAGGACACGGTCGCCGCCGCCGACGTCACCCGGCCGCCGTCGGACGGTCCGGCGCGGCCGAGCCCGACCGCCGCGTTGCCGAGCGACCCCGCGCACCTGCCGCTGGTCGCCGCCACGACCTACCAGCACCTCGACGAGGTCGGTCGCGGCGGCCTGGGTCGGATCGTCCGCGCGCGCGACACCCGCACCGGCCGGCTGGTGGCGATCAAGGAGATGCGGACCGACTCGCACGACGCCGCGATCCGCTTCGTCCGCGAGGCCCTGGTCACCGCACACCTCCAGCACCCGGCGATCGTGCCGGTCTACGAGGTCGGCCGCTGGCCGTCCGGACAGCCGTTCTACGCGATGAAGCTGGTCACCGGCCGCCCGCTGTCGCGCGTGATCGCCGACGCGCCGTCGCTCGACGAGCGCCTGGCGCTCCTGCCGCACGTGATCGCGATCGCCGACGCGCTGGCCTACGCCCACGGCGAGGGGGTGATCCACCGCGACCTCAAGCCCGGCAACGCCATGGTCGGCGCGCACGGCGAGACCGTGGTCATCGACTGGGGGCTGGCGCGTCGGCTCGATCGCGAGGAGGACTCGCTGCCCCCGCTTGCGCCGCGGACGCCGGAGGCGCCGGGGACGCCGGGGACGGCCGACGACGCCGGCCAGACCGCGCTCGGCTCGGTGCTGGGGACGCCGCAGTACATGGCGCCGGAGCAGGCCCGCGGCGAGCTGGTCGACGCCCGCGCCGACGTCTACGCCATCGGCGCCATCCTCTACCACCCCCTCTCCGGCAAGCCGCCGTTCGACGGGCTGACCACCGTCGGCGAGGTGCTCGAGGCGGTGCGGACCCGCGCGCCGACCTCGCTGACCCGGCTCGCCCCGGGGACCCCGCGCGATCTGATCGCGATCGTCGAGCGCGCCATGGCCGCCGACGTCGCCACGCGCTACCCCACCGCGGTCGCCCTCGCCGACGACCTGCGCCGCTTCGCGACCGGGCAGCTGGTCTCGGCCCACCACTACGGACGGGGCGAGCGCCTCCGCCGGTTCGTCCGCCGCCACCGCGTCCCGCTCGTGATCGCCGCGGTCGCGGCCACCGCGCTGACCGCCACCGGCGCGATCAGCGTGCGGCGGGTCGTGCACGAGCGCGAGGCCGCCCGCGCCGCCGAGCGCGGCGAGCGCGGCGCTCGCGCCGAGGCCGAGCGGGAGCGGGCCGCCACCCAGGAGCTGCTCGCCGGGAGCTACCTCGAGCGCGCCCGCGGCGAGCTCGCCCGCCGGCGGCCGGCCCACGCCGTCCCGCTGCTCGCGGCGGCGGCGCGGCTCGCGCCGGACCGCGCCGACCTCGGCGTCCTGGGCGCGACCGTCACCGCGGCGATGCCCGAGGTCCGCGCGGTCGGGTCGACGCGCGTGACCGCGGTGCGATACCTCGCGGGCGGCGACGCCATCCTCGCGACCGACGGCGAGCTGCGACGCTGGTCGCCCGCCGCCGACGTCGTGCGCTGGCGCGCCGCCACCGGCGCCGTCTCGGACCTGCTCGAGCTCGACGACGAGACCGTGATCGCGGTGACGCCGACCGGCGCCGCCCTGGTCGCCACCGCCGATGGCCGCGAGCTCGCCCGCCTGGGCACGCTGCCCCCGGTGACGGGGAGCTGGGTGAACAGCGCCCGGCTCACGGCGGGACGATGGCTGGCCTTCAAGGGCCCGACCGGGATCGTCGAGGTCTGGGACGTGACGACCCGCCGCCTGGCCGGGCGCGTGACCACGCCGCTCCCCGACGGCTACGCGATCGCCTCGCCGGACGGGACCCGGGCGGCGGTGACCGGGAGCGGCGACGGACCGCAGCCCGCGTTCCTCTACGACCTGGCCACGGGGCGCCGCCTGGCCGAGCTCTGCCCGGTGACCGCGCCGTGCGGCCGTGTTCCCCCCGCGGCCGGCCGCGACCGCCTCGCCCTCGCGCGGGAGATGACCGTGGCGGGCGGGGGCGTGACGATCTTCGACTGGAACGGGCGGCTCCGGCAGCGCGTCGAGCACGAGAGCCCGTTCCTCGACGTGAGGATCGTCGACGAGCTCGGCCTGGTGGTCGCGCTCGGCCACGACGGCCGCGTGCTGGCCCGCGACCTGGCCACCGGCGCGCGCCGCTGGTCGTCGGGCGCGCTGGCCGGCGGCTACGGGCTCGAGGTCGAGCGCGGGGCGAGCCGGCTGTGGGCCTACGGCCGCGACGGCGGCGTGGCCGCGCTCGATCTCGCGACCGGCGTCCAGCTCGGGTCGTGGTGGATCCCGGGGACGCCGATCGGCCTCGCCGTCGCGCCCGGCGCCGCCGACGTGATCGCGCTCGGGCCCGACCTCACCGCCTGGCGCTGGTCGCCGGGCACGATCGCGGCGCGCGCGATCGCGCCGACGCCGGGGCGGGTGTGGCGCGCGCGCTGGCTCGACGACGACCGGCTGGTCGCGGGCTCGGCCGATGGCGCGATCACGATCCACGACGCCGCCAGCGGCGAGCGCCGCCTCGAGCTCCGCGGTCACCGCGACCGGGTCGTCGAGCTCGAGCCCCTGCCCGGCGACCGCCTGCTCAGCGCGGGGCGGGACGACGCGGTGATGGTGTGGGACCTCGCCACCGCGCGCCCGCTCCTGCGCTTCGAGGGCCTCGGCCCGCGCGCCGCCGCCAGCCCCGACGGCACGGCCGCCCTCACCGGCGAGCTCGACGGGCGGGTCCGGATCCAGCCGCTGGCCGCGGGCGCCACCGCCCGCGACCTCGCCCGCCTGCCCCGGCCGATCCAGGCGGTGCGCTGGTCTCGCGACGGCCGCTGGTTGGCCGCGATCGATCAGGGCGGCACGGTCGTGGTGTGGCGCGCCGCCGACGGCGTCGAGGTGCGGCGCAAGCCCGGCCTGCCCGCGCCCCGCCCCGGCGGCATCGATCTGGTGTTCTCTCCCGACAGCCGCTGGCTGGCCATGGGCCGGCTCGGCGAGCCCGCGCTGCTCGATCTCGAGGGCGGCGGCGAGGTCGCCCTCGCGGGCGCGGCCCACGACATGTCGTGGGCCCTGGCGTTCTCCGCCGACAGCGCCTGGGTCGTGACGACCGAGGACGACGGCGACGTCACGGTGTGGTCGACGGCGACGGGGCAGGCCCGGCTCCGCGTCAGCACCGCGACCATCACGCCGGCGGTGGCCTTCCGCCCCGACGGCCGGCTGCTGGTGACCGGCGGCGTCGATCACGTGGTGCGGCTGTGGGACCTGAGCACCGGCGTCGAGGTGGCGAGCTACCAGGCCTCCGACGAGGTCTACACCGTGGCCTGGAGCCCCGACCGCCGCCGCCTCGCGCTCACGACCCTGGGCGCGGCGGTGGTGTGGCGGGCGCCGGTCGCGCCGGTCGCGCCGTCCACCCTCGAGGCCCTGGCCTGTCGCAGCGGCTTCGCGCTGTCGCCGGGCGGCGGGGTGCTGCCGGCGACGCCCGGCGCCCGCTGTCCGTGATCCGGACGCGCGGCGGACGGCGACGTCAGCGAGCCAGGCGACGGGCGAAGGCGGCGCGGGTGGGGGCGCCGGGCTCGTGGTCGAGGACGGCGAAGGTGACGGTGGCGAAGGCGCCGCGGAACGGGCCCTCGAGCAGGCCGGCGAACGTGGCGGCGACCGTGGCCGGATCGTTGCCGAAGACGCCGGCACCCCACGCGCCCAGCACCAGGGTCTGGACGCCGTGGTGGGCGGCGACGCGCAGGACGAGGTCGGCGCGGCGGGCCAGCACCTCCGGCACGCGCGCCAGGTCGGGATCGCCGCGATCGGCGAGGGCGCCGGCGTTGGGCGCGGCGCAGGTGATGACCGAGGCCAGGATCGGCGCCGGCAGCCAGGCGCCGTCGTCGTCGCGGAAGAACGGCACCGCCGGGCTCCAGATCGCCAGGTCGAGGTACAGGAGCGAGCGGGCCGCGCGGTTGGGCGCGTAGTGATCGGCGAGGCGGGTCTCGAGGCAGGGCACCAGCGCCGACGCCCGCGCCAGCGACTCCTCCTGGGCCTGGGCGCCGCCCCGGTAGCCGCCGCCGGGGTTGCGCGCCGACGCGAAGTTGAGGCAGGCCAGGGCGGGGGCGCCGGCGTGGCGGCGCAGCGCGGCCACGGTGCTCTCGTCGGTCACGTCGAGGGCGGTGGCGTGGGCGCCGCGGGCCGGGACGACCGCGGCCACGGAGGCCGGGTCGTGCAGCGCGGTGCCGGCGACGGCGCGATCGATCGCGGCGCGCAGGTCGACCCGCCCGGCCGGCCCGTCGTAACCGCCGCGGGCGCAGGCGGCGATGGTGTCGGCGGCGATCGCGGCGCGGCCGGCGCCGGGGCCGCGCCGGGACGGAGACGGAGACGGAGACGGAGACGGAGACGGAGACGGAGACGGAGACGGAGACGGAGACGGAGACGGAGACGGAGACGGCAGGTCGATGAACGCCGGCGGCACGTGGTCGGTGAGCCACACGCCGTTGCTCGACACGCGCAGGACGTGGCCGGCGCGGTGGAGGTCGCCGGCGCGGACGCGCAGCACGACCGGCTTGCCGCGGCGGCCGCCGACGCGGGTCGCGGTCGTCTCGTCGGCGGAGAGGTGGACGGCGTGGCGGGCGCGCCGCTCGAGGCCGCTGGCCTGGATCGACGGCAGCGCCGCGGCCACCGTGCCGTGGAACAGGACCTCGGGCGGGACCGCCGGCGCGTAGCCGAGGTCGACCGGCACCGAGTGGCCCTGGGCGGCGCGGACGCGCGCGCCGTCGGGCGACAGCGCGAACCGCTGCTTGTCGCTGGTGGCGACCAGCTCGTCGAGCTCGGCCCGGCTCACGGCCACGCCGATCGAGGCCAGGCCGGCGAGGAGGTCGTCGACCGCCACCCAGCCCTCGGCGTCGAGGGTGAGGCCCGCCCGCTCCGGCTGGTGGCGGAGCACCAGCGAGAGGAGGCGCGAGCGGTGGCGAGGGGAGGACATGCCGGAGACCTTAGTGTCCCATAGACACGATGTCAAGCGCGAGCGACGGGCTCGTGCCGCCCGCAGGGCGAGGCCCGCGTCAGCGCCCCGGCGTCCCCGCCGGCATCGCGGCGCGCGGGCAGATCACGGCGGCCGAGGTGAACGGCCCGTCGAGGGCCGGCGTGATGCGTCCGGCGTGGGGCCCGCCGGTGTCCACGCAGTAGGACAGCACCACCTCCTGCCCGGCCGGGGCCGCGATCGGCCTCCCGACCGGGGTCGACAGGCTCACCGTCAGCTCGTTGTCGGCCATGCCGGTGGCGGCGACGAGCTGGACGCAGGTGCCGCGGTTGAGGGTCGCGGTGAGCGTCGCCTCGCCGACGTGGGTGGCGGCCGGCGCCAGCAGGCGACGACAGCCGGCGGCCTGGCGGGCCTCGAGCAGCTCGGCGACGCGGGTGGCGCCGACGCCGACGGGGTCGGTGGGCAGCTCGCGATCGCACTCGATGGCCGCCGCCGACAGCGGCCCGGGCGCGCGCAGGCTGGCCTGGTGGGTGCCGGTGGTGACGCGCGGGCAGTACTCGACGTCGAGGGCGCGCGCCGGCGGCACCGCCGGCCCGGGCTGGCCGTCGCCGCCGACCGTGGTCAGGGTGACGACGGCGTCGGGCACCGCGGTCGTGGCGAGCAGGCGCGCGCAGCGCCGGGTGCCCAGCGTGAAGCGCAGCTCGATCGAGCCGTCGCCGACCTCGGGCTCGATGAACACGCGCCCGCAGCGGCCGACCTGGGCCGCGGCCACCAGCGCCGCCAGCGCGTCCTCGCCGGCCTGCGCCCGCCGCGCCACCCGCGCCGCCTCGTCCGCCCGCGCCTGCGCCACCTCGCGCTCGGCCTGCCGGATCACGCGCGCCACGTACCAGACGACCGGCGCCGCCAGCACCACCGTCACGATCGCGCCGGTCACGATCTTCCACCGCAGCGCCATCCGGTGCGTCGTCTCGCGCTCGGCCCGCGCCGCCGCCTCCTCGCGCCGCGCCGCCTCGGCCTCGTCCCGCCGCTGCCGCGCCGCCCGCCGCGCCGCCTGGTCCGGCAGCACCTGCTCCATCCCGCAGTGCTGGCACCTCGCCGCCAGCGCCGTCGGGTCCGCCGGCACCGGCACGCCGGCGCCGCACCCCGTGCACCGCAAGGTCGCCGGGCTCACGGCCGGAGCTTACCGCAGCCGCGTGAACGATCGCGCCGCGATCAGACCCGTGAGCCGCGCGCGCTACTCGTTCGGCTGGATGAACTCTCTGGAGAAGTCCTTCGTCCGCTGCTTGTGGTCCTTGGCCTCCTGCGCCGCCAAGTTCTTGTTCCTCATCGACTCCTCTTCGATACTCGCCGCGGCTCTGTCGCGCTCAACGTCGTCAGAGGCATAACATACCTCCTGAAAACACTTGATCTCCTTCGAGTCGGGGTGGGCATACGCGACGTTGAGCTCATCCAGGCGCGCCATGATCCTCTCGTAGTTCACGCCGAGAATGGGACTCTCCAGCGCCTGGCTGTACAAGCCATTGGTCGTCGCGTGCGCCCCGATCGACTGCAGCCACTCCGTCCACAGCTCGCGCTCGATCGACTCCTCTGACCGACGCGCGAGCGGGATCTTGGCCGCTGCCACATATTCGTTCAGAACCCCGATCGGATCCTCCAGCAGCAGGTATCGCGCTTCGTTGGTCACCACGTTGCCGCTCTGGAGACGCATGATGAGCGCTCGCTTGAGGGCCAAGATCTCGTTGTCGTACTTCAGGAACTCGGCGAGCTCGTTCTTGCTTAGGCCAGCAGCCTGCTCGGGGGCTGCGAAGCTGAAGCCAGCCGACACGCTCCCTCCAACCAAGGCCTTGGGGATGTCCGAGGCGAGCTCTTCCAGGACCTTCGCCCCGAGTCCAGACGAAGCCGCGTCCTTGATTCCAGACGACGAAGCCGCGTCCTTGATGAGGAGGCCCTTGACCGCCGGTCCGGCAACCGCGCCGATAGCCCCACCAAGCACCGTCGAGAGGATCGACAGCGCCGCGGAGTCGATCGCCTGTCCCTTCTTCGTGTCCTTCTCGATGATCTCGTTGACCCGCGTCTTGGCGTTGATGAAGGCCAGTGAGGTTTCGTTGCGCCAGGCGGCCAGCTCCGACTCGATGACCCTCATCTTGTCGTTCTTCCTCGTTTCCATGTGGCCCTCGGCGCCGGATGCGAGCCTCGTCCTATCCATCCCGACGTCCAGGTCGTAGGAGGCCTTGTTCACCATCCGGCCATGGTCGAGCACCCTGAAGGACAGGCGAGTCTTGACCGGCCTCTTGAACTCTGCTGTCCAGACAACCTGATCTCCACTCCAGGCGCCGGTGGACAGCTTGCATGATGCCTCCGAGCCGCTCAGCCCCTCCTCCTTGCTGTTGCAGGTGATCTGCTCGTGATCGGGCGGCTTGTCGAAATCGAACGCGAAACGTACTTCGTTGGTGCTCGTCAGAACCACCTTCGTCGCTGCGCCCCCCGGCTCGATCTTGGGAGCGTCATCGCATGATGCCTCGAAGCGCCCCCCGTACTTACGTCGAACAGGTGCAGGTGGGCTCTTCTTCGCGGTGTCCTCGGTTGGCGTGCGCCGGCGGGTTGGTGCCACGGGCGGCTTCTCCTCCTCGGGCTCCTTGGCCAGCGTACGCCGGGTTGGTGCCACGGGCGGCTTCTCCTCCTCGGCCTCCTTGGCCAGCGTACGCCGGGTTGG
>CAADGB010000181.1 GCA_900696455.1 uncultured delta proteobacterium | reverse complement strand
GGGTGACCCGGCCGGTGAAGCGACGGTCACCGTAGGCCAGCGCCGTGGCCCACGCCGGCTGCCCGACCGCGACCCGGCCGACGTCGGCCTCGTCGACCTCGACCCGCCGCTCGAGGTGGGTGGTGTCGGCGACGACGAGGACCGTGGTCGACGGCATCGTCATGACATGCTCGCCCGCATCGTGCAGGCGGAGGAGCCCGACGCCGACGACCTCGAGCGGCTCCAGCGCCGCCCGCGAGCGCGGCCTCGTCCGCGACCGCGCCGAGGCGCTGCTGGCGTCCCACCCCGACGCCATCCCCCTGGCCGAGGTCGACGCCGCCCGCGGCCAGGCCGACGCCAGCGCCGCCACCGCGCGCGCCGCCGGCGCCCGCGCCGCGCTCCTGCGCTCCGGCTCGCGTGCCGAGGTGATCGCCGAGGCCCGCGCCGCCCACGCCGCCGCCCTGGCCGAGCTCGAGGAGGCCCGCGCCCACCTCGCCCACCACGAGCTACGCGCGCCGCGCGCCGGCGTCGCGCTCCGCCGCCTGCACGAGGCCGGCGAGCACGTCACGACGATGCCGCCGACCACGGTCCTCGTCGTCGCCGACACCACCCACCTCGAGCTGCGGGTCGAGGTCGACGAGGCCGACGTCGGCCGGGTCGCGGTCGGGCAGCCGGCGTGGGCCACGGCGCTGGCCTACGGTGACCGTCGCTTCACCGGCCGGGTCACCCGCGTCGTCGGCGAGCTCGGCCGCAAGAGCCCGCGCCTCGACGACCCGCGCGCCCGCATCGACACCCGCGTGCTCGAGGTGGTGGTCGCGCTCGACGACGCGCCGGCCTTGCCGCTCGGGCTGCGCATGGACGTCCACCTCGCGCCCACCGGCCCCCGCCCGGACGGCGCGCGATGACCGCCGGCCGTCGGCGCGGCGCGGCGCGGCGGTCGCGGCCGCGGTGGGTGACGCTCGGGCTCGCGCTCGTCGCCGCGACCGCGGCGGCGCCGGCGGTCGGCCCCGCCCAGGCCCAGGGCTCGCCCGACGCCGGCGACCGCGCCGCCGATACCCGTGCCATCGGGCTGGCCGAGGCCCAGGCCCTCGCCCGCGCCCGCAACGACGCGCGCGCCGCCGAGGCCGCGGCCGCCGCACGCGCCGCCGCGATGGTCGGCGCCGCCGATGGCGTCGACGACCTGATCGTCGAGGCCGCGGTCGAGGGCGTGCGCCGCACCGCCGAGCCCACCGCCGGGCCGTTCTTCCAGGAGACCGACCTCGACGCCGTCACCGTGAGGGCCGCGGTGTGGAAGCCGCTGCCGTGGGGCGGCCGCGTCGGCGTCCAGGTCCGCGACGGCGTCAGCCGGACCCAGGCGCTGGTCGCCGCCGGCGGGCCGCCCGCCGAGCTCGCGTACACCGTGCACGGCCCGCGCGCCGAGCTGGTGTGGCAGCAGCCGCTCCTGCGCGGCCGCGGTCGCGCCGCCCACGACGGCCCGCGCCGGGTGGCCCGGGCCGAGGCCGACGCCGCCCGCGCCAGCCTCGACCTCGCCGACACCCGGCTCGCCCTCGACGTCGCCCGCGCCTACTGGGAGCTGGCGTACGCCGCGCGCGAGCTCGCGATCCGACAGAGCGCGCTCGAGCTCGCCGGCGAGCAGCTCGCGATCACCCGGGCCCGCGTCGGCGCCGGCCGCGGCGCCGAGCTCGAGGTGCTCGCGGTGGAGCAAGCGATCGCCGCGCGCGAGGCGGCGCTGGTCGGCGCGCGCCTCGAGCTGTCGGCGCGCGCCCTCGAGCTGCGGGTGCTGCTCGCCCTCGAGGACGGCGATCCGCGGCCGCTGGCCGCCACCGATCCGCTGGACGCCCCGACCTCGCCGCCGCCCGCGCCGGCGGCGGCGCTGGCCCGCGCCCTGGCCTTCTCGCCCGAGCTGCGCGCCATCGACCACCAGGCCCGCGCCGCCGGCGCCCAGCTCGACGCGGCGGCCCGCGCCCGCGGCCCCGGCCTCGACCTCGTCGTCCGCGGCGGCCCCGCCGGCAACGCCGCCGATCAGGCCGAGGCCTGGGGCCAGCTCGCGCGCGCCGACGGCTTCGAGGCCGCCGCCGCGCTGTCCTTCACCCTGCCGGTCGGCGATCGCGCCGGCCGCGGCCAGCACGAGGCGGCGCGCCTCGCCCGCCGCGAGCTGGCGCACCGGCGCGAGGCCCGGCGCGGTCGCCTCACCGCCGAGGTGGCGCGCGCGGTCGACGCCGTGACCCTGTCGGAGCGCCGGATCGCCGCCGCGGCGCGGGCGGCCGAGCTGGCCGCGCGCAACGTCGCCCTCGAGCTCGATCGCTGGCGCACCGGCCTCGGCACCAACTTCGACGTGCTGACCCGCCAGGACCAGGCCGCCGCCGCCGCCGCCGCGCTGGCCCGCGCCCACGCCGACCGCCAGCTCGCGGTGGCGGCCCTCGTCGCCCTGACCGGACCGTGAACGGGAGCCCGCGCGGGCGCGGCCGGGTCATGACCGCCGCCGAGCCCGCGTGATACGGTGCGACGGTGTTGACCGCGAAGCCCTCGTATCACGTGGTCCTCCTGCCCGGCGACGGCATCGGCGTCGAGGTCACCGCCGACGCCCGCGCCCTGCTCGAGGCCCTGGGCCCGCGCCTCGGCGTCGGCTTCGCCCTCGACGAGATCCCGTGCGGCGGCCTCTACTACCAGCAGCACGGGCGCCGCGACTGGCCCGAGGGCGCCGAGCAGCGCTGCCACGACGCCGACGTCGTCCTGCTGGGCGCGGTGGGCTGGAACGGGCCCGACGGCCAGCCGGTGACGATGAGCAACGGCAAGATGGCGGGCTGGTCGCCGGTGATCGGCAACCGCGTCCGCCTCGGCCTCTATGCCAACGTCCGCCCCATCCGCCTGCTCAAGGGCATCAAGCACGGCCTGTCGGGCCGCTTCGCCCAGGTCTGGGAGCCGGGCATGGTCGACATGATCATGGTCCGCGAGAACACCGAGGGCCTGTACAGCGGCATCGGCGGCGTCGCCGGCGACGCCGCCATCGACACCCGCGTCATCACCCGGGGCGCGTCGCGGCGCGTGATCCGCAAGGCGTTCGAGCTCAGCCGCGGCCGCGGCACCGGCGCCCCGATCGACGGCAAGAAGCGCGTCACCTGCGTGGTCAAGCACAACGTCCTCCACGGCTGCAAGCTGTTCGCCGAGGTCTTCCACGAGGTCGGCAAGGACTTCCCCGACATCGAGAAGGACGTCGCCATCGTCGACTCGTTCGCGATGTTCCTCCTGACCCGGCCCGAGCACTACGACGTCGTCGTCACCACCAACATGTTCGGCGACATCCTCACCGACCTGGGCTCGGTGCTGCAGGGCGGCATGGGCATGGCGGTCGGCTGCAACGTCGGCGACGACCACGCGATGTTCGAGCCCATCCACGGCTCGGCGCCGCCCCTGGCCGGCCGCGATCTCGCCAACCCGCTGGCGATGCTGCTGGCCACCGCCGAGGCCCTGCTGTGGCTGGGCCGCCGCCGCGGCGACGAGCGGCTGATCAAGGGCGGGCGCGCGATCGACGACGCGGTCGCCGCGATCATCGCCCGCGGCAAGCCGCTCACGACGGACCTGGTCGGCGCCGAGCGCGGCGCGCCGCGATCGGTGGTGGCCGCCGCGGTGCGCGACGAGGCGCTGGCCCGCCTGGCCTGAGGCCGAGGCCGAGGCCGAGGCCGAATCCGAATCCGAGGCCGAGGCCGAATCCGAATCCGAGGCCGAGGCCGAATCCGAGGCCGAGGCCGAATCCGAGACCGAATCCGAGTCCGAACCCGAGGCCGGAGGCCGGTCAGGGGGTCTCGGGCGGTGGCGCGGGCTCGAGGACGACCGGGACGGCGGGGGTGCCGCGCATGACGCGGGGGACGCCGCCGTCGCGGTAGCCGGCGCGCGCGGCCACGGGCTCGTCGGCGATGACGCCGGTGACCCGCACCACCTGGCCGACGGCGACGTCCTCGACGTGGAGGACGCCACCCAGCCGCCAGGACGCCGGCACGCCGAGCGCGGCGAGGCGCGGCTCGGCGCCGGTGACCTCCGGCGTGCCGAGGACGCGATACTTGACCAGCGGCGGCGCGAGGCGGATCACGCCGGTCACGACCACGTCGCCGCCGGGCGCCGCGACGACGAACGGCGCGACCGCGGACGCGCGCAGGAAGAGCCCACCGACCCAGCGCACGCCGAGCTCGGCGGCGACGCTGGTCCCGCCGTCCCACGGCCGGCGCACCGGGGCGTGGAGCGGATGCGCCGGCCCGATCGCGACGCTCGCCGCCGGCGCCGGCTGCGGGCGGCGCTCGACGATCGCGGCGATCGGCTGCTCGGCGCGGACGCGGCGGCGGCGGACGGCCTGCACGCCGGCGGCGCCCAGGGTCACCAGCGAGACCGGCATCAGGAACGGGATGACGATGCTGCCGCCGGCGAGCAGCGCGGTGATCATCCACATGTCGCGCTCCCCGCCCAGCTTCATGTCCGGGTAGGACATCAGCTCACGCAGGCCCGCCATCGGCGCGACCATGCCGGCGCCACACTCGACGCAGTCGCGGGTCGGAGGCTGGACCAGCCGACAGCCGAGGCAGCAGTGGCCGTGGCGCATCGCCGGCGTCGCCTCCTCCCCCCTGGCACCGTCGCGACCCATGCCGCCCGAGGATGCCACGCGCCGCGTGGGCGCGATATCCTCGACGGGTGGAGACCGCCGCGCGCAGGATCGGTCGCTACCGCGTGGTCGGCGCGCTCGGCACCGGCGCGATGGGCGAGGTCCTGCGCGCCCACGACGAGCGGCTGGGGCGCGACGTCGCGATCAAGCGCGTCAAGAACCTGCTGGGCGTGATGTCGGCGAGCTTCCACGCCCGCTTCGAGGCCGAGGCCCGCGCCCTGGCCGCCCTCGCCCACCCCGGCGTGGTCCAGGTCTTCGATCTGGGGGTCGAGGACGGCGAGCCCTACCTGGTGCTGGAGCTGATCGAGGGGCCGACCCTGCGCGCGGTGATCGCCGAGCGCGGCGCGCTGCCCACCGCCGAGGTGTGCGCGCTCGGGATCCAGCTCGCGCGGGCGCTCGAGGCCGCCCACGCCCGCGGCATCGTCCACCGCGACGTCAAGCCGGCCAACGTGCTGCGCGGGCCCGGCGGCCTGTGGAAGCTGGCCGACTTCGGCGTCGCCCACCTCCCCGACTCCGAGGCCACGCTGGCCGGTCAGTTCCTGGGCACGCCGGCCTACGCCGCGCCCGAGGCGCTGACCCTGGGCCAGTTCTCCCCCGCCTCCGACGTCTACGGCCTGGCCGCGACCCTGTACGAGGCCGTCACCGGCGACAAGCCGCGCGGCGACGCGACGATGGCCGAGCTGATCGCGCAGTCCGACCGGCCGGTGATCGCGCCCGACGCGATCCCGGCCCACCTCGGCGAGCTCGGCCCGACCCTGGCCGCCGCGCTGGCGGTGTCTCCGGCGGCGCGGCCGAGCGCGGCCGAGCTGGCCGAGCGCCTGGCCGGGACCGCCTCGACGCAGCCCCGGGCGGCGGCGACGATCCCGACCACGACGGCGGCGACGCCGGCGACCACGACGCCGGCGACGTCAGGCGGCGCCCCGACGCGGGCCATGGCCGCGCCGGTCACGCCGGTCACGCCGGTCACGCCGGTCACGCCGGCCCCGGCGGTCACGCCGGTCACGCCGGTCACGCCGCCCCGGCCGACCCCGCCGACCCTGACGCCGGCCGTGGCCCGGGCCCGGCTGCCGCGCTGGGCGCCGGTCGCCGGCGGCGTGGTCCTCGCCGTCGGCCTGCTCGCCCTCGTCGACCGGCTCGGCCGCGCGCCCGGCGAACCGCCGGCCGCCGGGGTCACGCCCGCGGTGCTGCCGGCCCTCGGCGGCGAGGTCCGGACGCCGGACGATCCGCTCACGTTCGCGGCGCCCGCGCTCGCCGACGACAAGGCGCGCAAGGACTGGCGCAAGGTGGCCGAGCGCATCCACGACGGCGAGCTGGGCGGCGCGCTGCGCAGGCTCGACGAGTTCGAGCGCAAGCACGGGGCCTCGGCCGAGAGCGCGCGGCTGCGGGCCTGGCTCGAGCGCCAGCCCCTCGACGACGAGCGCGGCCGTGGGCCCCGCGGCCGCGGGCGCGGGCGCGGCGACTGATCAGCTCACGGTCAGGAAGGCGTCGTCGAGGCAGGCGCGCATCGCCGCCGCCCCGGCGAAGCGCTGGTCCGGCGCCTTGGCCAGCGCGCCGCCGACCAGGGCCTCCATCGCCGGGGTCGCGAACGGCGCGCCGGGGGCGACCTCGCCCAGGCGCGGCGGCGGCGCCGCGACGTGGGCGCGCAGGAGCTTGCCGGGGTCGGCCTCGACGAACGGCAGCCGCCCGGTGAGCATCTCGAACAGCATCACCCCCAGGGCGTAGAGATCGGCGCGGCCGTCCACCGGCCGCCCCAGCGCCGACTCGGGCGCGATGTAGGCCGGCGTGCCGAAGGCGATGCCGGTGCGGGTCAGGCGACCGCCGCCGACCAGGGCGGCGGCGTCGTCGAGCAGCTTGACCAGCCCGAAGTCGAGCAGCTTGACCCGATCGTAGGGATCGGCGGCGGATCCGGCGGCGGTGACGATGACGTTGTCGGGCTTGAGGTCGCGGTGGACCACGCCGCGGCCGTGGGCATGCTCGAGGCCGTCGAGGATCTGGCGGGTCAGCACCAGCGCCCGCCGCGGCGGCAGCGGCCCGCGGGCGACGATCGCCGACAGCGGCTCGCCGCGGGCCAGCTCCATCACCAGGTAGAGGCGACCGCGCTCGACCAGCCGATCCACGGCGGCCACGACGTGGTCGTGGGCGAGCAGCGCCAGCGCGTTGCCCTCGCGGGCCAGGCGGCGGGCGGCCTCGCCGCCGTCGTCGAGCTCGGGGAGGGCCGCCTTCATGGCCAGGCGCTCGCCGCCGTCGGCCTCGACCTCGTAGACCGCGCCCATGGCGCCGGTGCCGAGCACGCCGCGGACGACGTAGCGGTCGCCCACGCGGTCTCCGATGGCGAGGGGCTCGGCCGGCACCCGCTCGAGGCTACACCAGCTCGATCACCAGGCGACCGTCGCGCTGCCGGATCACGAAGCGCCGGACCTCACCCGACGCCGGGTCGCGGACGGCGAAGCCGGTGCCGAGGCCGCTGACGCCCCGCCGCGGCCCCGCCGGCGCCCAGCTCGCGCCGCGGCTCACGTAGCCGCCGCCGTCGTAGGCGTAGCGGTGGGCGATCGCGCGGGCCAGCCGCTTCTCCTGGGTGCCCATCACCCACAGGACCGGCGCCAGCAGCAGGAGCTGGAACATGCCGGCGAGCGCGCCGGCCGCGACCATGCCGATCGCGACCACGCGCGCCACGGTGACCGCGACGTCGGTGGCGCGCACGAAGTCGAGGCGGCGGGTGAGCAGCGCGCGCAGGATGCGGCCGCCGTCCATGGGCAGGGCCGGGATCAGGTTGAACAGGGCGATCACCAGGTTGATCCAGCCGATGGCCGACAGCAGCCAGCCCCCGGTCACCGCGCCCAGGCCGAGCCCGAGGCCGGCCAGCGCCAGCGACACCGCCGGTCCCGCGGCCGCGATCGCGATCTCGTGGTTGGCCGAGCGCGGCAGCTCGACCATCTTGGCGGCGCCGCCGAAGAAGTGGAGCTCGATCCCCGAGACCCGGACCCCGAGGTGACGCGCGACCACGGCGTGGCCGAGCTCGTGCAGGAGCACCGAGCCGAAGGCGAGCCCGACCACGATCAGCCCGGCGAGGCCGCCCAGCCACAGCAGGACGACGCCGAGCAGGAGCACGAAGGTCAGGTTGATCTCGACGGGGAACCCGAGGAGCGCCCCGATCCGCCAGCGCTTGTCGAACATGTCCCACAAGGTGGGGTCGATCTCCCCCCCGCGCAAGGTCGCGCCCGGCCCCGTCGGCCCCGCCAACCACGCGTCACGCCGTGGGTTCCCGGCGACCCCGACGATCGGTCAGGTGGTGGGGCCGCGGTCGACGTCGGCGCCGCGACCGCGCTCGAAGATCTCGCCCAGCCGGCGCGCGATCTCGTCGCGGTCGCCCCGGCTCACCCACGGCAGCGACACGCTCGCCAGGTCGTCGCCGGCCGGCGTCGTGAAGCGGACGTAGTCGCCGATGACCGAGCAGCCGAAGCGCGAGCGGCAGGTGATGCGGACCTCGCCGCTGCGGGTCGGGATGACCACCAGCCCGCTCTCGTGGGCGTCGAGCACCCGCACCGCGCGCGGGTGGAACAGCGAGCGGCGGTAGAGCGAGACGTGATCGCCGAAGTCGAGGAAGAGCACCTTGTCGAGCCCGCGGTCCCCGGCCGGCCCGATCTCGAGCGCCTGGCGCACGCCGCCGCCCAGCGCGGCCAGCGCCCCGGTCATGCGGCGGACCAGGCGATCGAGCTGGCGGAGCGCGGTCAGCCCGTCGGCGCTGGTGATGAGATCGCGGGGCTCGGCGCCGAACACGCGCTCGACCTGGTCGGGCCGCGACTCCAGCCAGATGCCGACGCCCTCGCTGGGCAGGCCGCGCGCGACCACCAGGCGGGCGCCGATGGGTCGCACCACGCGGCGCGCCCGCCGCCGCGCCGCCCGCGTGATCGTGAGCACGCCCTCGGCGATCGCGAGCTGGACGTCGGCCAGCGCGACCGTGACGTGGCGGGGGGCGACCTCGAGCGAGAGCGTCCCGGCGCGGGTCGGCGACGTCATCACCTCGTCGGCGAGCGCGTCGCGGAAGGGCGCCATGAGATCAGCGTACCCGGTTCCGGTGGCGCTGCCGAGCATGGGTGGTACCAGGACCCGCGCCGGCGACCGCGGTTGCGCCCGGCCCCCCCGGCCGCCGTCCCCGGGCGCGATCGAGCTCCCCGGTCGCGGGCCCTACGCCCCCTTGAGGCGGAGGAAGACCGGGAGCACGAAGCCGGCGAAGGCGACGCAGCCGGCGACGATGAGGATCAGGTCGCGCCCGGTCAGGCGGACGTCGAAGTCGGGCTGGTGGTGGCGGACCACGCTCACCCAGGCCCCGGCCAGGCCGAGGAAGATCCACAGGACCGAGTGGTAGGCGAACGACAGGGTGTTGATGGCGAAGATCATGCCGGCGAACGACGCCAGGAGCGCCATCGCCCACACCTGGGCCGGCCGCGCCCCGGGCACGTGCTCGAGCTCGATCACCCCGCGGACCAGGGTCTTCACCGACAGGTAGAGCAGCGCCACGAAGAGGACCAGGCCGACCAGGCCGAGCTCGGCCAGGGCCAGGACGTACGAGTTGTGGGCGGTCAGGAAGTGGTGCTCGGAGAACTGGCGCTGGCCGACGCCGAACAGCGGGCTCTGCTTGAACATCTGCAGCCCGGCCGCCCACGCCTCGTAGCGGAGCTGGGTCGACATGTCGGCGGCCGAGCCGCTGCGGCCGAGCAGCGCCACCATGGGCACGGCGGCGGCGCCGCCGGCCACCAGCGCGGCCGCGCCGAAGCGGCGGACGCCGTAGACCGCCACCACCAGGACCAGGACCACCAGCGCGCCGCGCGAGCCCGACAGGAGGACGCAGTACACGACCGCCAGGGCGCCGATCGCCGCCAGCAGCACCGCCAGCGGCCGCCGCCGCTGGTTGGCGAAGGCCAGGAGCAGCGAGAACGCGCCGATGCACACCGTCATGCCCAGCTCGTTGGGGTCGTGGAGCTCGCCGCGGTAGCGCACCCGATCCTCGATCGAGTACGTGCCGAACAGGCCCGCCTTCTCGCACCGGTACTCGGCGCCGGGCTCGGCGTCGTGGCCGTAGCAGTCGACCGACATCTCGCACGGCCGGCCGTCGGGCGTGCCCTCGCCGGGGTGCTCGGGGTCGGTGACGATGCAGCTCCGGTCCTGCAGCCCCTGGTGGATGCAGACCACGGTCAGGAACAGGCAGACCACGGTCACCGTGCCGACGACCACCCGGAAGGCGCGCAGGGTCTGGACCCCGTGGGCGACGGTCGCGAACAGCACGAACAGGATCGCGAGCTCGATCACGCTCTGCTGCAGCACCTCGCCGGCCTTGACCGCGGTGCAGATCACCGCCCAGCCCAGGAACGCGATCACCCAGCGCAGGATCGGCACCGGCTGGGCGTCGAGGCGGCGCAGCTTGACGTCGAGGACGAAGCCGCCGACCGCGCCCGCGCAGCACAGGTACAGCATGGGCAGGCGCTGCAGCACCTCCACGTACTCCTGCGGCCGCGCCAGGATGAACACGAGCAGGCCGCAGATGCCGAGGACGCCGAACACCGGAGGCGCCGATTGTAGCTCGACGGCTCAGGCCGCGTGCGGCTTGCGGAACAGGTGCAGGGCCAGGAGCTCGGGGGCGAAGCGGCCGCGGGCGTCGGTGATGGTCTCGCCGGTGAAGCCGACCCGACCCAGCACGCCGGGGCCGGCGGCGGTCGCCGCCGGCAGCTCGGGCACGCTGGTGAAGACGAGCTGATAGCCGGCGGCGTGGGCGCGGCGCACGACCGCCGGGTCGTGGGCGCCGTGGGGGCACGACATCGTCACCGGCGGCGCCGCTCGCCCGCCCAGGCGCTCGGCGATGAGCGTCCGGGCTCCGGACAGCTCGGCGTCGAGATCGGCGGCGCGGGTGAGCGGGGCGTGCGACTTGCCGTGGGCGCCGACGGCGACGAAGTGGCCGGCCAGGTTGCGGAGCTGGTCGGGAGTGATCATGTAGCGCACGCCGTCGGCCAGGAGCGGCTCGAGGGCGTCGAGGTGGGCCTGGCGCGGCCCCGGCTCCAGCCGCTCGAGGGCGGCGATCAGCGGGCGCAGCGGCGCGAGGTCGTCGCGGCCGGCCGCGATCAGGGCCGCGGCCCCGGCCGGATCCCCGCCCAGCGCGCGCCACAGCGCGGCGGCGCGGGCGCCGTCGAGGCGGCCGGCTCGCCACGCCCCCACCAGGCGCTCCTGGAAGAAGGGCTCGGCGCGGCCGATGGCGTCGGCGACGACGAACAGGAGCGACGGCAGCCCGGCGCGCCGGAGGTGCGCGAGCGCGTACTCCTCGTTGTCGCTCCAGCCGTCGTCGAAGGTGATGAGGAGCGGACGCGGCGGCAGCCGGGGCCCGCCGGCGCGGGCGGCCAGCACGTCGTCGAGGGCGACCACGTGGTAGTGGCGCTTGAAGAAGTCGAGGCAGGCCGCGAACAGGCCGTCGTCGAGGCTGTACTCGGGATCGGCGGTGCGCCAGCGCGGATCGGCCGGCGACAGCACGCGGTGGAACATGATCACGGTCAGGCGATCGCGGTTGCGGGCGCGGTGGTAGGCGTCGAGCGCGCCGCTGTAGTAGAGGGCGCGCTTGACGGCGGGCGCGGCGGTGGCCTTGAGCGTGGCGACGGCGGACACCGGCCATGGTTAGCGCGGACGGCGGGCGCCGTCGAGCGCGCCGGCGCGGCGGCGGACCGCGGACGCCGAACGGTCCGAAACCGGCACCGGCGGCGGGACAAGGGCCGAGGCTGTGGCCAGAATGCGGCGTCGTGTCCCCGCCGCTGGTCTCCGCCGTCATCCCCACGTTCAACCGCGCCCACGACGTCCGGATCGCGGTCGGCACCGCGCTCGCCCAGACCTACCCGTCGGGCAGCCTCGAGATCATCGTGGTCGACGACGGCGGCAGCGACGACACCCGGGCCGTGCTCGACCGCGAGTTCGGCTCGCGGGTCCGCTACCTGCGCAAGGCCAACGGCGGGGTGTCGGCGGCGCGCAACTTCGGGATGACCGCGGCCCGCGGCGCGTACCTGGCGCTGCTCGACGACGACGACGAGTGGCTCCCGACCAAGATCGAGCGCCAGGTCGAGCTGCTCGAGGCCCGCCCCGAGATCGGCCTGGTCGTCACCGACGTCGAGCGCATGGACGAGCGTCGGCGTGGCTTCGAGGTCTTCCGCCGCCGCGACGTCATCCCCGAGGACGGCTGGGTGCTGCCGTGGGTGCTGCGCAACCCGTCCCTGGTCCCGGCCTCGGCGATGTTCCGGCGCGAGGTCTTCGAGGTCACCGGCGGCTTCGACGCCTCGCTGCGCACCGCCGAGGATCTCGACTTCCACCTGCGGGTGGCGCTGCGTTTCCAGGAGGCGGTGATCGCCGAGCCCCTGACCCGGGCCATGCGCGGCCACCAGGGGCTGTCGGCGCTGGCCCGCACCAACCGCGACTACCTCGACGTGCTGGAGGGCTTCCTCGACCAGTACGGCGACGCGGTGGTCCAGGCCGACCGCGACGCCGCCCTGTTCTGGGCCTACACCCGCAACGCCCGGGGCATCCTGTGGGACGGCGCCTACCGCGACGCCCTCGCCCTGGCCGGCAAGGCCGCGCGCCGGGCCCGCGGCCGTGGCGACGCCGTCGAGCTGGCTCGCCTCGGCGGCGACGTCGTCCGCAACGGCCTGGTCCGCCTGCGCCGCCGCCTGCGCGGCAGGTGACGGCGCCCGCCGCGGCCTGGTAAGGTGCTCGGACCTGCGCGATGGGTCGCCGTGAACAGCTCGCCTCGCTCCTCGCCCGCTCCGGCGGCTCCGGCGCCATCCTCGCCGCCCGCGCCCGCCTGCGGGTGCCGGTGCTCTCGATCCTGACCTACCACCACGTCGCCGAGCCCGGCCCCGACTACCACTTCGACCCCGACGTCGCCGACGTCACGCCCGAGCAGTTCCGTCGCCAGATGGCCCTGGTGCGGCGCCACTTCAACGTGATCGGCGTCGACGAGCTCCTGGCCGGCCTCGACGGCGCGCGCCTGCCCCCCAACCCGTGCCTGATCACGTTCGACGACGGCTACCGCTCGAACCTCGACGTCGCCCTGCCGATCCTGCGCGAGCTCGGCCTGCGCGCGGTGTTCTTCATCGCCACCCGCTTCGTCGGCGAGCGCCGCCTCTACTGGTGGGACCGCATCGCCTACCTGGTGGCGACCAGCCACCAGCCCGAGCTGACCCTCACCTACCCACGGCCGCAGACCGTGTCCCTGGCCGACCGGGCGCGGGCCCGCGCCGCCCTGGTCGCGGTGGTCAAGGACGAGCCCGGGCTCGAGCTGGCGCGCTTCCTCGACGAGCTGACCCGGGCCGCCGGGGTGGCCTGGTCGGCGGACCTCGAGCGCGGCCTCGCCGGCGAGCTGATCATGACCTGGGAGGAGATCCGCCGCCTGCGCGACGCCGGCATGGACGTCGAGTCCCACGGCCGCGACCACCGCGTGCTGCAGACCCTGGCGCCGGCGGCCCTGCGCGACGACCTGGCCGGGGCCCGCGCCGATCTCCTGCGCGAGCTGGGCCGGCCGGCCCGCGTCATCGCCTACCCCGTCGGCCGTCCCATCGTCCGGTTTCCGGACGTCAAGGCCGCGCTCGCCGACACCGGCTACCGCTGCGGCCTGACCAACGCCACCGGCGTGGTCCGGCTGTGGCGGCGTCACGACCGCTACGCCGTCGCCCGCGTCGCGCTCGATCGCGAGATCTCCGACGACATGTTCCTGGGCCAGCTCGCGGTGCCCGCCCTCGCCTACCCCGCCCGCCACTACGCCTCCTGAGGGAGCTCCGCCGCCATGCTCGACGACGTCAAGGCCGCGCTCACCCACCTCCGCCGCGGCGACCTGCGCGCCGCCGCCGCCGAGCTCGAGCTCGGCACGCGCGCCCAGGCCGTGCGGGCGCGCGCCCGCGAGGCGGTGCGCCGCACCTGGATGCGGTACGCGCTGCGCGGCGTGCGCCAGAACGACGCCCACGATCGCCTCGATCTCGCCTACGCCGTCCCCGATCCCTGGCACATGGCCTCGGACCGCGAGCGGCACCGCTTCGCCGAGACCAACCGCGTGATCGCCGAGCGCCTCGCGCCGCGGGTCGGCTCGCTGCTCGAGATCGGGTGCGGCGAGGGCCACCAGAGCGAGGTCCTGGCCCGGCTGTGCGACGACCTGACCGGGCTCGACGTCTCGGCCACCGCCATCGCGCGCGCCCGCAGGCGCCTGCCCGGCGCCACGTTCGTCGCCGGCGATCTGTTCGCGCAGCCGTGGGCCCACGACCGCGGGCGCTTCGAGCTGGTGACCGCGTGCGAGGTCATCTACTACATGAGCGACCGCCGCCGCTTCCTCGACACGATCGACGCCCTGGGCCGCGCCTGCCTGGTCACGTACTTCGCGCCGGCGGCGAAGAAGGTCGAGGCCGAGTGCCTGGCCATGCCCGGCGCCCAGCGCACCACCTTCCGCCACGAGGACACCGAGGGGGTGGCGGTCTGGTGGAAGGGCGCGACCGCGCGCTGAGCGGCGGCGACCGGCGACCGGCTCAGCGGCCGCGGCGGCCGGCGGGCCGGCGGGCCGACGCGCCCCGGCCAGCCCCGTGGCCGGTGTCGCCGCCGGCGACAGGCCGGCGCACGCGAGTCCGCGGACTTGCGCGCGCCCGCGTCCGGCCCGGGCGTTGCTGAGCAGGGACCCATGCGCTGGTCCCGTCGCCTGCCGCTCGTCGCCTGGCTCCTGGCCGCCCTCCTGGCCGGATGCGCCGTGGAGGGTGAGCGCCCCGACCCCGGCGAGGTCGCCGGCGCGGACCCGGCGCTCGATGGCCCCGATGGGCCAGGCGACGGCTCCGACGACGGCACCGACGGCGCGAGCAGCGGCAAGGACGACAGCGCCCTCGCCCTGCCGCTGCGCTTCCTGCCCGGCGAGCTCGTCGTGCCGAGCGCGGCGATCCAGCACGAGGTGCGCAAGGTCTTCCGCAGCGCGGCCGCGCTCGAGGCGGCGCTCGGCGTCCCCAACCCCGGCATCGACTTCTCGCGCGAGTGGGCGGTGTTCTACACGCCGGGCATGGCGCGCCCCGATCTGCTGCCCGGCTTCTGGGCGCGCATCGACACCGTGCGGGTCTCGTCGACCGGGCTGACGATCATGGTCACGACCTCGCTCGAGCAGAACGGCGCCTGCGCGGCGCGCCGCGCGCGACCGTTCGTCCTGGTCGCGGTGCCGCGGCCCGAGACCCCGCCGCCCTACACCCGCTTCTACCGCGCCGACCGCACGCGCGCGTGCCCCGGCGGCGTCACGTATCACGACGGCGTGCCGTTCACCCCCGCCGAGGAGGCCGCCGCGCTGCGCGCCGCCAACCTCGCGACCCCGGGCGAGCTCCACGCCGCCGGCATCACCGGGGCCCAGGCCTCGATCGTCACCGGCGGCCGCACCTGGCCCCGCCTCGCCGCGGTCGCGGGCACCGCCGGCATCGGGAGCGCGACCATGACCAAGCTGCGCGCCCTGGGCGCGCCGTTCTAGCGGCTCGCCCGGGTCCTCGCGCCGGACCACCCGGCGCGGACGTCAGCGGCCGCGGAAGGTCCCGGGCTGGCGGGCCATGAACGCGCGCAGGCCCTCCTGCACGTCGTCGCTGCCCAGGAGCGGCTGCAGCTCCGGGAGCAGGCGGGCGGCGGCGGCCTGCTCGGCGGCGGGCAGCGCGGCCCGCGACGAGGCGAGCGTGGCGTAGACGCCGAGCGGCGCCTGCTGGGCGATGACCTCGGCCAGGGCGACGGCGCGGGCGAGCTGCTCGCCGTGCGCCACCACCTCCTGCACCAGGCCGATGCGGAGGGCCTCGGCGGCCGGGAACTCGTCACCGGTCAGCAGCCAGCGCATGGCGTTGCTCCAGCCGACCTCGCGCGGGAAGCGCAGGGTGGCGCCGCCCACCGGGTAGATGCCGCGCTTGATCTCGATCTGGGCGAAGCGCGTCGAGTCGGCGGCGATCCGGACGTCGGTGGCCAGGAGGAGCTCGATGCCGATGGTCAGGCACACGCCCTGGACCGCGGCGACGATCGGCTTGTGCAGCCGCGGCCCGGTGAGGCCGAGGGGATCGAGCCCATCGTCGGGGATGCTCCAGCGGCCCGACGAGAACACCGGCACCCACGCCGGGAGGTCGAGGCCGCCGGTGAAGTGGTCGCCGTGGGCGAACAGCACGCCGACCCGCAGCTCGGGATCGCGCGCCAGCTCGCCGTAGGCGCGACAGAGGTCGTCCCACAGCGAGAGGTCGAAGGCGTTGCGCTTGGCGGCGCGATCGAGGCCGAGGAGCAGCACGTGGCCGCGCCGCTCGCGAGAGACCCGTCCGGTGGTCATGGCGGCGCAGGTTACCCGAGGCCGCGCCGCCGGGCGCGGCGGGCAGCGCCCGCGGTGCGCCGGCCCGGGAGGTAGGTGCGCGGGCGACCGCGGCGCCGTGTCCGGCCCGCCGCCGCGGGCGTGTCGCCGCGCCCACGCCCACACCCAAGCCCTCGATCCGCGCCGGCTTTCCGGCTGGCACCGGCGGTGCACAGGAACCCCGGCATGAGGAAGCTCCCGTTCGTCCTGTTCGCCGCGCTCCTGGCCGTGGCCGCGACGCAGGCCGCCGCCACGCCCCCGCCGCCGTCCGGCCGCCTGACGCTGGTGGCCGGCGAGCGCGAGCCGGCCGGCGCGCGCGCCGCGGTGACCGCCGACGAGCTCGGGCGACTCGAGCAGGCGGTGGCGGCGCAGCCCCGCGATCGCGCCGCCCGCTTCGCGCTGGTGCGCGCGCTCCACCGCGCCGGCAAGCTCGACGAGGCGGTGGCGGCGGCGCGGGCGTGGCGGGCGGTCGACGCCTACAACCTGGTGGTCGTCCGCATGCTGGGCGACCTCTACAGCGAGCGCGGGCAGCGCGACCAGGCCCGCCGCGCCTACTCGGCGGTGGTCGAGCTCCTGCCCGGCGACGTCGGCGCCCAGCGCGCGCTGGCCAGCGCCCTCAAGCAGGCCGGCGATCTCGAGGCCGCCCACCAGCGCCTGAGCGCGGCGGCGGCGGCGGCGCCCGGCGATCGCCGCCTCGCCTTCGAGCTGGCCGACGTCGCCCAGCGCCTCGGCCGCACCGCCGAGGCGCGCGCCGGGCTCGAGGCCCTCGTCGCCGACACCGCCGTGCCCGAGTCGGTGCGGTACCCGGCCCGCCAGCGCCTGGCGCAGGTCTACCACGCGATCGCGCGCGACCAGCCGGGCGAGGCCGCCGCCATGCGCCGCGCCATCGCCGGCCTCGGCCTCGCCGGCGGCAGCGAGAACGACATCAAGATCTTCCTCACCTGGGACACCGATCGCAGCGACGTCGACCTGTGGGTGACCAACCCGAGCGGCGAGCGGGTGAGCTACCAGCGCAAGCAGGGCTCGTTCGGCGACGCCCTCTACGACGACGTCACCACCGGCTACGGCCCCGAGAGCTACACGGCGCCCCGGGCCCAGCCCGGCGCCTACGTGGTGCAGGTCAACTACTACCGCGCCGGCAGCGGCAACCTCTCCGAGGCCCGCGGCGAGGTCGTGGTCGTGCTCGACGAGGGCAAGCCGACCGAGCAGCGTCACGTCCTGCCCTACCGCCTGTTCGACAAGGGCGACACCGTCACCGTCGCGCGCATCGACGTGCGCGCTGGAGGCTCGCGATGATCCCGACGAGGTTGTTCACCCTGGCCGCGCTGGGCGCGGTCACCACCCTCCTCGCCTGCGGCGCCGAGCCGGGCACGCGGCCCGGCGCCGGCGCCCGCGGCGGCGAGCTCGCCGACGCGCCGGTGCGCCTGCCGCTGGAGCTGGTCCAGGCCCGGGGCGAGGTCGCGGTCCGCACCGCCGGCGATCCGACGTGGCGCCCGCTGGCCGCGGGCGCGCCGCTCACCGGCGTGCGCGAGCTCAAGGTCACGCGCCACGGCGCGATCGTCTCGATCGGCCACGGCGACGCCGCCGGCCGGCTGTGGCTGCGCGCCGGCACCCACCTGCGCCTGGCCCAGGACGACCACGGCGTCCAGCTCGAGGTCGTGGCCGGCAAGAGCCGGGTGCGCCGCTCGGCGGCGGCGATGCCGGTGACGGTGATGACCGCGGGCGGCGCCCGCGCCGTCGCCGGCGACGTGCTCCTGACCGCGGCCCCGGGCGGCGCCACCGCGATCACCGCCACCGGCGCCCGCCCCGAGCTCGCCGACTGGAGCCTCGCCCTCGAGCGCGCGCCCGAGGTCGCCGGGCTCGGCCGCCTCGAGGCCGCGACCGACCACGGCGTCGACGAGGCGCTGGCGCTGCGCCGGGTGGACGTCCGCGTCCGCACCGCCGGCGATCACGCGCTCACCGAGGTCGAGCACGTCTTCTTCAACCCGGCCGCCGAGGCCCGCGAGGGCACCTTCCGCTTCCCGGTCCCCGACCGCGCCCTGCTCACCGGCCTGGCCATGGAGATCAACGGCGCGCTGATGGAGGGCGAGATCGTCGAGCGCGAGAAGGCGCGCAGGATCTACGAGAAGATCGTCGACGACATGCAGGACCCGGCGCTGCTCGAGTGGGAGCAGGGCAACTGGTTCAAGCTGCGGGTCTTCCCCATCGAGGCCACCGCCGAGAAGCGGGTGGTGATCCGCTACGCCCAGCCCCTGGTCGGCGACGCCGCCGGCTGGTCGTACGAGTACAGCCTCGGCCTGCCCGAGGGCGACGCCACGATCGGCGCGCTCACCGTCACCGTCGACGGCCAGGAGGTGGTGCGCGAGACCGACGTCCGCGCCGGCCTCGATCTCTCGGTGCCGGTGGCCGCGGCGGCGCCGGCGGTCATGCGCGAGACCCGCGCCGACGGCACCTACACCGCGGTGCGGGTGACGCCCGACCCGGCGCTGTTCGCCGCGGCCGGCCCCGGCGCCGTCGCCCGCCCCCGCACCCGCGACGTGGTGGTCGTGGTCGACACCTCGCGCAGCATGCTCGAGGCCCGCCCGCTGCAGCTCGAGCTGCTGCGCACCACCCTGGCCGAGCTCGGCGCCGCCGATCGCTTCGTGGTCCTGGCCAGCGACGTCGCGGTCACCGCCCACGCCCCGGCCCCGGTCGCCGTCAACCTGGCCGCGATCACCGACGCCGTGGCCTTCATCGACGGCATCGAGCCCGACGGCGCCACCGACGTCGCCGCCGCGCTGCGGGCCGCCGCCGCCCGCACCCCCAGCGACGTCGTCTACCTCGGCGACGGCGTCCCGACCTGGGGCGAGCCCGACCGCGCCGCCCTGGCCGGCCTCGCCGCCGACCTCGGCGCCCCCGTCCACGCCGCGATCCTCGGCAAGGGCGCGTCGAGCGAGCTGTGGCAGGAGCTGGCCGGCGCCAGCGGCGGCCGCGCCATGGTGGTGCGGCGCGCGATCGACGCCGCCCGCTTCGCCCTCGCGGTCGGCCACGGCGGCGACGGCGTCCGCATGCGCGGCGCCCGGGTCGTCCTCGCCGGCGGCGCCGCCGGCACGCTCTACCCGCACGCCGCGACCACGGCCTGGGACGGCGACACCTTGACCGCGATCGTCCACACCCCGGCCGGGGTCGCGCCGCCGACCGCGCTGCGCCTGGTCGGGACCGTGGCCGGGCGCGCGGTCGAGCAGCCGGTCGCCCTCGACGACGCGGTGGCGACCGCCGGCGTCGCCCGGCGCTGGGCGGCGCTCCACCTCGCGGCCCTCGACGCCGCCGGCGCGCCGCGCGAGGAGCTGGTGGCCGCCAGCCAGGCCCACGGCGTGCTGTCGCGCCACACCTCGCTGCTCGTGCTCGAGAGCGAGGAGGCCTACCGCGAGCACCAGATCGAGCGGCGCCAGGCCGCGCAGCAGGCCGAGGCCGAGCGCCTGGCCCAGGCGGCCGCCGGCCCGCAGGTCACCGGCGGCGACCTCGACACCCTGGGCGCCCGCCAGCCCAGCCTCAGCCCCGACGAGATCCAGCCCGGCGATCCCGAGATCAAGATCCCGGCGCCGCGCGACGCCCGCAGCGTGATCGTGACGTTCCCGTGGGGCGAGACCAAGGTCGCCGAGTGGGACGCCGAGGTCGACGCCTGGATGGTGCGCTTCCTCGTCGCCATGGACACCCCCGACGGCGACTACCAGGCCCGCATCACCGTGACCCACGCCGACGGCCGGGTCGAGATCCGGCACCTCGGCTACACGATCGACACCACGGCGCCGGCCATGAAGCTGACCGCGACCTGGACCGGCGACGGCTATCGCCTCGAGGCCCGCCAGCTCCCGGCCGGCGGCTCGCGCCGCAAGGACGCCGACCGCGTCGAGGTCGTGCTGCCCGACGGCCAGCTCCTCCTGCTCGAGCAGCAGGCGTGGGGGCGGTTCGCGGGGACGTGGACGACCGCGCGCCTCGATGCCGCGGCCGCGCTGCGGGTGGTGGTCCGCGACCGCGCGCTCAACCAGGCGGTGCTGACGCTGACGGTGGCGCCGTGAGCCGCGGCGCGCTGGTGGCGCTGGCGCTCGCCGCCGCCGCGCCGGCGGCGCACGCGGCCGCGCCGACGGTGCACACCGACACCGCCGAGGTCCGGGCCTGCCTGCCGCTGCCCGACGGCGGCGCGCTCTTCGGCACCGCCGGCGGCCTGGTGCGGGCGACCGCCGACGGCCGGCGCCGCGCCCTGTGGACGGCGACCAGCGGCCTGCCCGGCACCCGGATCGAGGCGGTGCTCGGCGACGGCGACCACGTCTGGATCGGCGCCGACGGCGGCGCGGCGCGCGTCCGGGTCGACGGCGAGCGGCTGGCGATCGAGCGCACGCTGGCCAGCGCCCCGGTGCGGGATCTGATCCGCCACGACGGCGCGCTCTACGCCGCGACCTGGGGCGACGGCGTGCTGCGGGTCGGCGCGCGGGGCGACGGCGCGCGGGTGGCGTTCGCCGGGGGTGCCCGCGGCGCGCGCGGTCGGGTGGCGGCGGTGGCGGTCAGCGACGGCGCGCTGTGGGCCGGCACCGCCGCCGGCCTGTTCGTGTTGCGCGGCGCGCGCCTCGAGCCGGTGGCGCTGCCGCGCGCCGGCGGCGCCGCCGCGCCGGCGGTGACCTCGCTCCACGCCGACGGCGCCCGGCTGTGGATCGCGACCAGCGACGGCCTGTTCGTCCGCGAGGGCGGCGCGGTCCGCCCCCTCGGCGGCGGCTACCTGACGCGGGTGACCGCGGTCGGCAGCGCCGTCGTCGTCGCCAGCCTCGGCGACGGGCTGCGCGTGGTCGATCGCGGCCACCTGGTCGCGCTCGCCGGCGCGCCCCGCGCGCTGCGCCTGGCCCAGGCGGTGGCCGGCGCGGGCGAGGCCGCGTGCGCCGGCGGGCTCGAGGGCGCCTGGCTCCACCCGTCCCGCGCCGCCGGCTGGCGCGCGGCGCCGGCGCCGGCGCCGGAGGTGCCGTCCAACGACGTGGCCGCCCTGGCCAGCGACGGCGGGCGGCTGTGGGTCGGCACGTTCGATCGCGGCCTCGCCGTCCACGACGGACGAGGCTGGCGCGCGGTCGCCCACCCCGACCTCGACCGCCGCGTCAACGCGCTGCTGGTCGAGCCGCGGCCGGGCCGCGCGTCGCGGCTGTGGATCGGCACCGCCGCCGGCCTCATGGTGCTCGACGGCGACGACGTGGCCCGGCTCGGCCGCCGCGACGGCCTGCCCGGGCGCGGCGTGCTGGCGCTGGCGCGCCTGCGCGACGGCCGCATCGTCGCCGGGACCTCGAGCGGCGCGGTCCTGGTCGGCGACGGCGCGCCGGTGCCGGTGGGGCCGCCCGGCACCCGGATCGGCAACGTGTGGGCGGTGGCCGAGGACGCCGACGGCTGGCTGTGGCTCGGCACCACCACCGGCGTGTGGCGCGGCCCGGCGACGGCCGAGGCCAAGGCGGGGCCGCGCGGCGCCGGCTGGCAGCGCCTGGCGGTCGCCACCGGGCACCTCGACGACGACTGGGTGATGGCGATCGCCGCCCGCGGCCGCGCGGTGTGGGTCGGCGGCTACAAGAGCGGCGTCATCCGCTTCGACCTCGACGCGCCCGGGCGCGAGGTCACCGGGCCCGGCGTCCGCCTCGGCGGCGGCTGGGTCAACCCGGCCGGCCTGCGCTGGGACGGCGACCGGCTGCTGGTCGCGACCCAGGACGGGCTCAAGCACGGCGACGGGCGGCGCGCCCGCTGGACGCCGATCGGCGGCGCCCCGGGCAAGGACGTGACCGCGACCGCCGACGTCGACGGCGCGCGCTGGATCGCGACCCGCCGCGGCCTGGTGCGCGCGGCGCCCTGACCTCGATCGGTGCGCTAGCGCCGCTCGCGGCGACCGGCGCGCACCAGCGCCGCGACCAGGAGCGCGTACTGGACGCCGAGGAGCGCGACCATGACCGCCTCACCGATGAGCAGCCCGCCGTGGGTGCGGGCGTCGATCGCGCCGTGACCGACGAAGACGTTGGCCCACGGGCCGCGGTGGAGCGCGGTCGGGCCGCCGGCGGCGGAGACCAGGTTGGGCACCAGCGCCCACACGCCGAGGGCGTAGGCGGCGACCAGCATGCGGCCGACCGGGCGCGCCAGCGGCGCGCGCGCGAACCACGCCCGCGCCACCGGCCAGACCGTGAGCGCGGTGCCGACGGCCATGCCGGCGGCCATGTGCAGGTTGGCGTGGGCCACGGCTACCCGCGCTCCGGCGGGGCCGGGCCGACCGCGTCGCCGGGCCCGACCGCCGCGCGCTCGCGCCGCGCCAGCTCGCGCCAGGCCACCGCCAGCACCGCCGCCGCGGCGAGGACGAACAGGACCGGGAACAGCATCGAGTCGTCGATGGCGCTCCGCCGATCGATGCTGCAGTGGAACCACCACACGTCGCAGTACGAGCGGTAGTGGAGCTGGTGGTAGTAGAGCGGGTCGCCCCACAGCCGCGGCAGATCGGGCACCACCGCCCACAGCCCCGAGGCCAGGCAGGTGAGGGCGAGGACGACCAGCGCGCGCGGGCTCACCCGGCGGCCGCGCCACCACCAGTGCGCGAAGAACGCCGCCAGCGGCAGCGTCGACGCCAGGAGCACGTGGATCATGCCGGCGCGCCAGCGCCCGCCGCGCCGTCGCGCCGGCGACGCCGCCGCACCAGGAGCGGCGCGAGCAGCGCGGTGAGGACGACGCTGCCCGGCGCGGCGCCGGCCCCGCAGCAGCCGCCGGCCTCGCCCGGATCCCCGGGCGCCGGGTCGCTGCCGGTCGGCGCCACGAACGGGTCGCGCGCCGGATCCTCGGTCACGGCGCAGCCGGCGTCGAGCCGGAGCACCAGCGGCTCGCCGTCGAGGCCGCCGCCGCCGTCGCGGGCGGTGACCGTGACCTCGCACTCGCCGCCATCGGCGCGCGCGCTGACGTCGCTGCGGCCGCCGCTGCCGCGCGGCGCGTCGACCACGACGTGGGTGGCGGCCAGGTCGCCGCGGGTGCGGTAGGTGAGCGCCGGCCCGCCGGGGCCGCTCGACGGCGTGGTCGCGGTGACGACCGCCAGCCAGCGCCCGCCGCGCTCGGCGCCGACCACGTCGACGCCGCCGCCGCCGGTCACCGTCGCCACCACCGGCTCGCCGGCCGCCGCTGGCGAGGCGTCGACGATCGTGATCGCGCGCGCGCTCGGCCCCGGCACCGCCACCGCCCACTCGTCGCCGTCGAGGCGCGAGCGGTCGCAGTCGCCGCGCGGCTGGCCGGAGAAGCAGTCGCCGCGCGGCAGGTCGCGCACCACCGGGGTCACGCCGCCGGCACCGAGCTGGATCGTCAGGCGGCTGGCGCCGACCGTGCCGGTGGCGCGGCCGTCGCCGCCGGTGGTCAGGCTGGCCAGGGTGCGCAGGCGGTGGCGCATCGGCCCGGCGCCGCCGGCGATGTGATCGACGAGCACCAGCGTGGCGTCGCCGCCGTCGCCGTGCGGCACCAGCACCAGATCGCGCACCGCCCGCGACACGTCGGGCGGCACCTCGCGGAAGCGGTACTGCCCGGCGTACTCGCAGCGGGCCGCCACCACGCCGCTCTGGGTCTGCCGCCGCCACGCGAAGCCGACCTCGTCGGGGCGCGCCCACGGCCCCTGCCCCGGCGCGTACCCCGGCGGCAGCACGGCGCTGGCCACGGTCGGGGCGTTGCCGGTCAAGGTCGACATCGTGCCGTAGGGGCTGGGATCGACGATCAGGTGGTCGGCGCCGCGCGACAGCACCAGGTTGCCGGCGTCGAAGAACAGGTGATCGCCGACCGCGCTGCCCGGCATGCAGCGGGTGACCAGCCAGCTCGCGTCCGGCGACCACGCGCTGCGGGCGTGGAGCGTGCGCGAGCCGCCGGCGACGTACCAGGTCGAGGCCGTGGCCGGCAGCGGGCTCGGGGCCGGGGCCCGGGCCTCGGCCAGGGCGGCGAGCAGGAGGAAGCCGTCCTCGGTGAGCTGGTGACGCTCGAGGAGATCCTGGGCCCAGGCCCGGGCCTCGTCGGGCCCGGCGTCGAGGAGCGCCGCCATCAGGGTCAGCGCGCCCAGCGGCCGGTAGGGGGCGCTGATCGTGGCGTCGCCGCCGATGAAGATCTCGCCGCCGCTCGGGACGCTGGCGTGGAGCGCGCGCGCCACCAGCGCGCCCTCCCAGGCGGCGTAGCCGACCAGGGGCACGCCGTTGTCGCGCAGGGCGCGGGCCGCGGCCGCGTACTCGATCACGCTGAGGTTGCCGTACTGCCAGCCCTCGAGCCAGTCGCCGCCGTCGAGGCGGCCGCCGGGGACGAGGTGGGCCGCCAGCTCGACGCCGAAGACCTGATCGACCACGCGCTCCCACAGCGCGCGGCTGTCGGCGCCGCCCTCGTCGCCCCAGGCCACGGCGATGAGCGCGGCGCCGAACAGGTAGCCGGCCTGGTAGTTGGAGCCCGGCTGGTCGGCGTTGTAGCCGCCCTCGGGGTACCAGTCGGTCCACGCCTTGAAGCGGCGCCGGGCGCGGGCCAGGAGCGCGTCGTCGACGCCGGGGGCGTCGCGCAGCCAGTCGTAGGCGATCGCGGTGTAGGGCGCGAAGGCGCGCATGGCGAAGCCGGAGTCGTGCCGGACCACGTCATCGCCGCCGGCGCCGTCGCCCACGGTCTGGTAGTCGTCGACCAGCACGCGGAAGAAGCGGACCGCCTCGGCGCCGTGCACCGGATCGCGGGTCGCCACCCAGGCGACGGCGCAGGCGCCGAAGTTCTCGGCGAAGTAGAGGCCCTGGAAGCCGCCGTCGGTGTAGCGGGATGGGTCGGCGTGGATGCGCTCGCAGCGGGTGATGGCGCGCGCCACCGCCGAGCCCGGGCGCGCCGCCGCCGCCTCGAGCGCGGCCACGGTCGCGTCGTCGAGGAACAGGCGGGGGTGGGGGCCCGCGGGCTCGGGCGGCGCCGCCGCCGCGGGGACGGCGGTGACGGCCGCGGCCAGGGCGACCGCGGCGAACGCGAGCGCCGCGCGTGGGGTCCGCGCGCGGCGGAGGGCGCCGGCGGTGGGCGTGGGGCGTGACATGCCCCGCTCATAGCACGGCGGCGACGCCGACCTCGCTGCGACCGCGGGTCGCGCCCCGACGCGGCGTCAGCGGCTGGCCGGCTTGCGGCCGACGAAGTCGATGCTGGTGATCGCGAGCTGGTCGCGGTCGTAGTGGCCGAAGTCGGGGTGGACCGGCGTGCGCGCGAGCTGGCGCAGACGCTCGGGGTGCGGGCGCGAGGTGTCGACCTCGATCGTGAAGCCGGCGGCCCGCGCCATGGCGGTGAAGTCGGCGGCGCGCAGGCGGTTCTGGTAGAGGAAGGCGTTGTTCCACTTGCGCCAGGCCGCGTCCGAGTAGCGCAGGTAGTTGAGCTGATCGATCGCCGGGTCGGCGTAGGCGTAGTGGTCGCCGCAGTTGACCGAGTGGAAGACGACGCCGCCCGGACGCAGGACGCGCATGGCCTCGGCGAGGCAGCGCTCGATCGCCGGCGCCGGCACGTGCTCGAGCACGCTGTTCGAGAACACGACGTCGACGCTGCCCGCGGGCAACCCGGTGGCGGAGGCGTCGCCCGGCGCCCGGTAGGCGACCACGGCGTCGGTCGCGGCGTCGAGCGGCGCGCCGGCGGCGATGGCCTCGGCCAGGGGGCGGTAGGCGCGCTCGACCTCCGGCACCGGCCGGTCCGCGGCCTCGGCCACGAAGCCCAGCCGCTCGCCCAGGACCGTGACCAGCCGCCGGGTCAGCTCCGGCTTGACGTGACGGTTGAGGTCGAACGTGCTCACGCGCGCGGCGCCGGCGAGATACAGCGTCAGCGGGAACGTGGGGTACCAGCCGGTGCCCACCTCGACGAAGCGCGCGCCCGCGGGGTCGATCCCGACCGTGCGCAGGTGGCCGATCATCAACCGCCAGTCCTCGAGCTTGGCGTCCAGCTCGCGCTCGAAGTGGCGGAGGCCGCCGGCGCGGCGCTGGAGCTCGTAGTGGAGGTGGTCGCCGAGCGGGACGTGGCCGAGGAACTTCTGGATCGCTCCCTTCAAGCGCCAGTGCATCGCGGCACGCTAGCATGGGGGGATCGCGTGGCCACCGCGATCGGACGACGACCGGACGACGACCGGATGACGATCGAACCGGGCGCGCGGACGACGATCGGTCAGCGCTTGCGCCGCAGCTTGACGTCGACCTTGTGGCCGTCGCGATCGGGATAGACGCGCTGGGTGGCGGTCAGGCCGCGGCGGGCGAGCACGAGCGACGTGGTCTCGAAGCCCGGGAGCTCGATCGTCGCCGGCGTCTTGCCGACCACGACGTCGCCGACGGTCACCGTCGCGCCCGACGGTCGCGACGTCACCTTCACCTCGAAGACCGGCCGCTCGAGCCGCACCTCGAGCGCGGCCGCCCCCGCCGCGACCTGGCGGGTGACCGGCTGGTAGCGGTCGCGCCGGAACGTGACCTCGTAGGGCGTGCACGGGCCGTCGTAGGTGAACGGGGTCTCGCCGAGGACCTGGCCGTCGCGCACGACCTCCACCGCCTCGGGGCTCGACGACAGCGCCACCGCGCACGTGCCGGAGGCGGGCGGGGGTGAGGCGCTGGGCGCGATCGCGGGCGGCTCCGGCGGCGGCTCGACCGCCGGCGGCGCGATCGTGGCCGCGGCCGGCTCCACGGCGCCGCCCGGCGCGCCGGTGCGC